>NZ_JBFAAE010000036.1:0-91998 GCF_040639575.1 Streptosporangium sp. NPDC023825
TCGACTTCAGCCGTGAGCTCGTCCGATCTGGCACGGGGGTCCCGCCGCCCGGCGCGCGCCGGGCGGTCACGCGGTCAGCGCAGGGTGCCGTTGGTCATGCCGACGGGCTCCTCGGGAACCGTGACCAGGCCGAGCTCCGAGGTCGACGCCACCAGCGGGTGGTCGGGAACGACCCGGACGGTGTAGCCGAAGGGTCCGGTGCGGTCGAGGGGGATGGTCCCGGCGAAGACGGCCCTGCCGTCGTCGCCCTCGGACTCGACGGTCAGATCGGCGTAGGAGGGGGCCGCCAGGTCGTCGTGGTCGCCGACCCGGCCGTAGGCCGCCTGGACCCGCATGTCCCCGGGCTCCAGCTCGCCGAGGGCGATGGTGGCCTTCAGCTCCACGGACGTGCCGAGCTCCGGGGTGCTGTCGCCCAGGCCGGAGGCCTCCACGTGCTCGACCCGCACGCCCGGCCAGGCCCTGCCGACCTTGAGCTTCCACGCCGCGAAGCTCCTGGCCTGCTCGTACCCCTCGCCGGAGAGGGCGCGGGCGGACCTGGCGGCCGGGGCGTAGAGGTCGACCACGTAGTCGCGGAGCATCCGCCCGGCGAGCACCTTGGGGCCGAGCGAGGCCAGGGTGTGCCTGACCATCTCCAGCCAGCGCCGGGGCAGCCCGTCGGCCCGGTCGTAGAACCGGTCGGCCACCTCGTGCTCGATCAGGTCGTACAGGGCGGCCGCCTCGAGCTCGTCGCGGCGGTCGGGGTCGGCGACGCCGTCGGCGGTGGGGATGGCCCAGCCGTTGGTGCCGTCGTACCACTCGTCCCACCAGCCGTCCCGGATGGACAGGTTGAGCCCGCCGTTGAGCGCGGCCTTCATCCCGGACGTGCCGCACGCCTCCAGCGGGCGCAGCGGGTTGTTCATCCACACGTCGCAGCCCTGGACGAGCAGCTGGCCCAGGGCCATGTCGTAGTCGGGCAGGAAGACGATGCGGTGCCGCACGTCCTCGGAGTCGGCGAACTTCACGATCTGCTGGATGAGCTTCTTGCCGCCCTCGTCGGCCGGGTGGGCCTTGCCCGCGATCACGATCTGCACCGGCCTGGCGGGGTCGAGCAGCAGCGCGCGGAGCCGGTCGGGGTCGGACAGCATCAGGGTGAGCCGCTTGTACGACGGCACCCGGCGGGCGAAGCCGATGGTGAGCACCTCGGGATCGAGGGCGTCGTCGATCCAGCCGAGCTCGGCCTGCGAGGCGCCCCGGTTGATCCACGACTGGCGGAGCCGCGCGCGGGCCGCCACGACCAGCTTCTCGCGCAGCCGGCCCCTGATGCCCCAGACGTCTCCGTCGGAGATCTTGCCGATGCTCTCCCAGCCCTGGGCGCGGTCGACCAGGGTGGGCAGCTCCCTGCCGGCCAGCTCCATGATCTCCCGGCCGACCCAGGTGGGGGCGTGCACGCCGTTGGTGATGAACCCGATCGGGACCTCTTCGGTGTCGAAGCCCGGCCACAGGCCCTGGAACATCTCCCGGCTCACGGCGCCGTGCAGCTCCGAGACGCCGTTGACCCGCTGGGCCAGCCGCATGCCCATCGCGGCCATGTTGAACTTGCCCGGCTCCTCCTCGGCGCCCAGCGCGAGGATGCGGTCGACGGGGACCGTGGGCCAGGCGTTCTCGCCACCGAACTGGCGGCCGATCATCTCCGCGGGGAAGCGGTCGATCCCGGCGGGCACGGGGGTGTGCGTGGTGAAGACGGTCCCGGCCCGCACCGCCTCCAGGGCCTCGTCGAAGGAGAGCCTGGCCTCGGTGAGCTCGCGGATGCGCTCCAGGCCGAGGAAGCCGGCGTGGCCCTCGTTGGTGTGGAACACCTCGGGCTCGGCGTGCCCGGTGACCCGGCAGTAGGCGCGGATGGCGCGGACGCCGCCGACGCCGAGCAGCAGCTCCTGGAGCAGCCGGTGGTCGCCGCCGCCGCCGTACAGGCGGTCGGTGACGTCGCGGGCGGCGGTGTCGTTCTCGGCCACGTCGGAGTCGAGCAGCAGCAGCGGCACCCTGCCGACCTGGAGCACCCAGACCTGGGCGTGCAGCGTGCGGTGCTCGGGAAGGCTGATCTTGATGCGTACCGGGGTGCCGTCCTCCTCCCGCAGGAGGGTGAGCGGCAGGCCGCCGGGGTCGAGGGAGGGGTAGTGCTCCAGCTGCCAGCCCTCGGGCGAGAGGGACTGGGTGAAGTAGCCGTGCCGGTACAGCAGGCCGACGGCCAGGATGGGCACGCCGAGGTCGCTCGCGGCCTTGAGATGGTCACCGGCGAGGATGCCGAGCCCGCCCGAGTACTGCGGCAGGGCGGCGGCGATGCCGTACTCGGGGGAGAAGTAGGCGATGGCCTTGGGCGCGTCGGACATGGTCTGGTACCACCGGGGGGCGGTCATGTACTCGCGGAGATCGTCGGCGGCGTCGGCCAGTCGCCTCAGGAAGCGGCGGTCGGCGGCCAGCTCGCGGAGCCGGTCGGCCTGCACGGCGCCCAGCAGGGCGACGGGGTCGTACCCGACACGCCCCCAGACGGCCGGATCGACCTCGCCGAACAGATCCAATGTCTCCGGGTGCCACGACCAGCGCAAATTGAGGACGAGCTCGCCGAGGGAGGCCAGCTCCGGCGGCAGGACGGTGCGGACGGTAAACCTGCGGATTGCTCTCACGGTGCCAGACCCTAGTTACTCAGCGCCACGAGGGCGACCCCAACACTCACGCGTCTCCCTCTCACCGCTATCAATCCCCCCCAAACACATCAAAGGCAGGTGATCGACTGTTAGGAGAACTCGCGGAAGAGTAAGAGGTGCCGCACTCTATCCAGCGGGACGCATGAAGCTGGACTATTAGGGCACCGGACATACGAGCCAGAACGTGCTGCCCTCGGGAACCGGCCGTCCCATCAGGGCATGCTTCCGCTTGCCCCGAGACCGGCCGCCCGGGGATGCTTGAAAAAACGAAGATCCTTCCTTGCTGACTTCCCCGGCGGTACCGGGCGTGCCGCCGCTACCTTGAGACGCGATGATCGGACGAATCCCAATCCAGGACATCCACCCCACGGTCGACTGCGGGCGCCGCCCCGCCAAGGCCGCCGCGGGTGAGACCTTCGAGATCTCCGCGACCGTGTTCCGGGAGGGACACGACGCGGTCGCGGCCGGGGCCGTGCTCACCGGTCCCGGCGGCGTGCGCGGTCCCCTGCTGCCCATGCGCGAGCTCGCCCCCGGCACCGACCGGTGGGGCGTGGAGGTGACGCTGCCCACCGAGGGCGAGTGGCGTTTCCGGGTGGAGGCGTGGAGTGATCCCATGGCCACCTGGTTGCACGACGCGGGCATCAAGATCCCACGTGACCTGGACGCCGACCTGATGTGCGAGGAGGGTGCCCGCCTCTTCGACCGCGCGGCGAGGGCGGTGCGGGCCGCCGAGTGCGGGCCTGCGGCCGTCCCCGCCACCGGCCCGGTCGCGACCGGCGGGCCGGTGGGCGGCAGGACCCCGGCGGCGAGGACGGCCAAGGGCGCCAAGGTGACGCAGCAGCACGTCTGCGGGCACCGGGCCGCGCTCCAGGCCGTCGCGGCGAGGCTGCGCGACACCGAGATCGACCCTCGCGCCCGGTTCGCCGTGGCCCAGATGCCGGAGACGGCGGCGATGCTGCGCGCCCACCCGCTGCGCGACCTGGTGACGAGATCGGCCCCGCGCACGGTCCTGGTGCACCGCCGCAGGGCGCTGTTCGGGTCGTGGTACGAGTTCTTCCCGCGCTCCGAGGGCGCGATCATCGAGCAGGGCGTCGCCCCCAAGTCCGGGACCTTCCAGACCGCCGCCAAGCGGCTGCCGGCCGTGGCGAAGATGGGCTTCGACGTCGTCTACCTGCCGCCGATCCACCCGATCGGGCACAGCTTCCGCAAGGGGCGCAACAACACCCTGACGCCCGAGCCGTACGACCCCGGCTCGCCCTGGGCGATCGGCTCCGAGGAGGGCGGCCACGACGCCATCCACCCCGACCTGGGCACGTTCGAGGACTTCGACGCCTTCGTGGCCAAGACCCGCGAGCTGGGCATGGAGGTCGCCATCGACCTCGCCCTGCAGTGCGCGCCCGACCACCCGTGGGTCAAGGAGCACCCGGAGTGGTTCAACATCCGCGCCGACGGCTCGATCGCGTACGCGGAGAACCCGCCGAAGAAGTACCAGGACATCTACCCGCTGAACTTCGACAGGGACCCCAAGGGGATCTACGAGGAGATCAGGCGGGTCGTGCGGCTCTGGATGGACCACGGGGTGCGGATCTTCCGGGTCGACAACCCGCACACCAAGCCGGTGGCCTTCTGGGAGAAGCTGCTGGCCGACGTCCACACCACCGACCCTGACGTATTGTTCCTGGCGGAGGCCTTCACCCGCCCCGCGATGATGCGGACGCTGGCCAAGGTCGGTTTCCACCAGTCGTACACGTACTACACGTGGAAGAACTCGCGCTCGGACGTCGAGGACTACCTGAGCGAGCTCTCCCACGAGACGTCGCATTACATGCGGCCCAACGTGTTCGTCAATACTCCGGACATTCTCCATGAATACCTTCAACACGGGGGAGTCCCGGCATTTTATATCAGAGCAGTACTCGCAGCCACGGCGATGCCGACGTGGGGCGTATACGCCGGATATGAACTTGCGGAGAATGTACCGGTTAGACCGGGCAGTGAAGAATACCTTGATAGCGAGAAATATCAGTACAAACCCCGCGATTGGGTAGAGGCCGAACGAGAAGGCCGTAGCCTCGCCCCGTTCATTACACAACTCAATTTGTTCCGAAGAGCACACCCGGCGCTCCAGGAACTGCGTAATCTACGGTTTCACAGCGTCAACAACCCGGATGTGATCTGCTTCTCCAAGCGGTTGCCCGGCGCCTACGACACGGCCACACGACGGCACGGCCTGGGCGACGTTGTCCTCGTCGTCGTGAACCTGGATCCGCACAACACCCACGAGGCGACGGTGTCGCTGGACATGCCCGCCCTCGGGCTCGACTGGCAAGCCGAGTTCGTCGTGGACGACGAACTGTCGGGCGAGTCGTATCGCTGGCGGCAGGACAACTACGTGCGCCTCGATCCCCACATCCACCCAGCGCACGTCTTCACTCTGCGTGCCGCGGCGGCGAACCAGCGGTGAGCCGGCCGGGTACGCCTATACCGGCAGAACAGCGGGGAGTCACTGGTGAGTCAGCTACCTGAGCCAATTCCGAACACCTTCGACGAGGAAAAGCCGCGCGACCCGTACTGGTTCAAGCGCGCTGTCTTCTACGAGGTTCTCATCCGGGGCTTCGCCGATTCCAACGGCGACGGCACCGGAGACATCCGCGGTCTCATCCAGAGGCTGGACTACCTCCAGTGGCTCGGTGTCGACTGCCTCTGGCTGCTTCCGCTGTACGAGTCGCCGCTGCGCGACGGCGGGTACGACATCGCCGACTTCATGAAGATCCTTCCTGATTTCGGCGATCTCGGAGACTTCGTGAAACTGGTCGACGAGGCGCACAAGCGCGGCATGCGGGTCATCGCCGACCTGGTGATGAACCACACCAGCGACCAGCACCCGTGGTTCCAGGCCTCCCGCCACGACCCCGAGGGGCCGTTCGGCGACTTCTACGTCTGGAACGACAACGACGAGCTCTACAAGGACGCCCGGGTCATCTTCGTCGACACCGAGACGTCCAACTGGTCCCACGACCCGGTCCGGGGCCAGTACTACTGGCACCGCTTCTTCTCCCACCAGCCGGACCTCAACTACGAGAACCCGGACGTGCAGGACGCGATGCTGGAGGTGCTGCGCTTCTGGCTGGACCTGGGCATCGACGGCTTCCGGATGGACGCCATCCCGTACCTGTTCGAGCAGGACGGCACCAACTGCGAGAACCTGCCCCGCACCCACGAGTACCTGAAGCGGGTCAGGGCGGAGGTCGACCGGCTCTACCCCGACCGGGTGCTGCTGGCCGAGGCCAACCAGTGGCCCGCCGACGTGGTCGAGTACTTCGGCGACTCGGCCACCGGGGGCGACGAGTGCCACATGGCGTTCCACTTCCCGCTGATGCCGCGCATCTTCATGGCGGTCAGGCGGGAGTCGCGCTACCCCATCTCCGAGATCATGGCCCAGACGCCGAAGATCCCGGAGAACTGCCAGTGGGGCATCTTCCTGCGCAACCACGACGAGCTCACACTCGAGATGGTCACGGACGACGAGCGCGACTACATGTACTCGGAGTACGCCAAGGACCCCCGGATGCGCGCCAACGTCGGCATCCGGCGGCGGCTCGCCCCGCTGCTGGAGAACGATCGCAACCAGATTGAGCTGTTCACGGCGTTGCTGCTCTCCCTTCCCGGATCTCCCGTGCTGTACTACGGCGATGAGATCGGGATGGGGGACAACATCTGGCTGGGCGACCGCGACGGTGTCCGTACCCCCATGCAGTGGAGCCCCGACCGCAACGCGGGATTCTCCGACTGCGACCCGGGCCGCCTGTACCTCCCGGTCATCATGGACCCGATCTACGGCTACCAGGCGCTCAACGTCGAGGCGCAGCAGCGCAGCGCGGGCTCGCTGCTGCACTGGACCAAGCGGATGATCGAGATCCGCAAGCGGCACCCGGTCTTCGGCCTGGGTGAGTTCACCGAGCTGAACTCGTCCAACCCGAGCGTCCTCGCCTTCGTGCGCGAGCTCGGCGACGACCGGATGCTGTGCGTCAACAACCTGTCCCGGTTCCCGCAGCCGGTGGAGCTCGACCTCCGCCGCTTCGAGGGATCGGTTCCGGTGGAGACGATGGGCGGGGTTCCCTTCCCAGCGATTGGCGAGCTTCCGTATCTTTTGACTCTTCCTGGGCATGGGTTCTACTGGTTCACCCTGCCACCCGCATCCCAGGAGGCGTAAAGCCGTGTTGACGGAGCTCCTTACCGGTTGGATCACCCAGCAACGATGGTTCGCCGGTAAGGGGCGCCCGATCGACGATCTCGTCGTCGACTCGGACGTGGAGCTGTCACCACGCCTGCGCCACCTGATCATCTCCGTTCACCAGGCAGGGGCGCGCGACCGCTACCAGGTGCTGCTCGGCAGCGAGGCGCCGGAGTGGGCCCGTTTCAAGCCGGCCCACATCGGCGGCGGCTACTACGACGCCGCCTACGACGCCGACCTCACCGGCACCCTGCTGGAGGGCATGGCCTCCGGCCGCGACCTGGGCGCGCTCCGCTTCCGCCACCTCGACGGGGTGGAGATCGACGCCTCCATGCGCAGCCTGGTCCTCGGCGCCGAGCAGTCCAACACCTCGCTGGTGTACGGCGACACCTACATCTGCAAGCTGTTCCGCCGCCTGACCGCCGGGGTGAACCCCGAGCTGGAGATCGTCACCGCGCTGGCCCGCCGCGACGGCACGCACATCGCCCGGCCGTACGGCTGGATCGAGACCGACCTCGACGGCGAGACCACCACGCTGGCGATGACCCAGGAGTTCCTGTCGAACGCCAACGACGGCTGGGCCCTCGCCCTGGCCAGCGTCCGCGACCTGTACGGCTCCCTCGAGCCGTCGGCCTCCGACGCGGGCGGCGACTTCAGCGCCGAGGCCTACCGCCTCGGCGTCACCACCGCCACGGTCCACCACGAGATGGCCGCCGCCTTCCCGACCGACGTGATCGAGTCGCAGGAGGTCAAGCGGATGGTCGAGGAGTTCCGCCGCCGCCTGGGCGTCGCGGTGGACGAGGTGCCCGCTCTCGGCGAGCACGCCCACGTCGCCGAGGAGGCCTACCAGCGGGTCTCCGACGTGGCCAGGGAGATGCCCGTCCAGCGTGTCCACGGCGACTACCACCTCGGCCAGGTGATGCGCACCACCAACGACTGGATCATCCTCGACTTCGAGGGCGAGCCGGGCCAGCCCATCGCCGAGCGCCGCGCGCTGTCCTCCCCGCTGCGGGACGTGGCCGGGATGCTCCGCTCCTTCGACTACGCCGCCCGCCACCTGCTGGCCGACCACTCCAACGCCGACGAACTCCGCCCCCGCGCGGTGGAGTGGGCCGAGCTCAACCGCTCCTCCTTCCTGGCGGGCTACTCCGCCGGAGGCGGCCACCTCCGCGCCGAGGACGCCGTCCTGCTGCGCGCCCTGGAACTCGACAAGGCCGCGTACGAGGTGGTGTACGAGTCCCGCAACCGGCCGACCTGGCTGCACATCCCGATGTCGGCCTTCCAGGTGGGCCGCTGACGGTCCGCGAGATCGTGCGGCGCCTCCGGCCACCGGCCGCGTCAGGCGGCCGATCCGCGGTCAGCGCGGTTCGCCGGTGACGTCCGCCGCCTGCGCGGGAGCGGTCTCCCGCCCGGGAGCCGCCTGCTCGGGAGCCGTCGCCTCCGAGGGCGGCGGGCCCTCGTGCGCGGGCGGGACGCGGTAGTCGCGCAGGGGGCGGTTGACCAGGCCGACGGTGACGACGGCCAGCGCGGCTCCCAGGCCCCCCACGACGAGCGCCACGGGCGCGGACGTCAGGGAGGCGAGGAGTCCCCCGCGGAAGTTGCCGATCTCGGGGCCGGCGACGCCGATGACGTGCTCGACCGAGGAGACCCGCCCGCGGTACTGGTCGGGGGTCTCGAGCTGGACCAGCGCGCCCCGGGTGACCACGGAGACGGTGTCGGCCGCACCGGCGAGAACCAGGCAGCCGAGGGCGAGCCAGAGGGGCCCGGCCAGGCCGAAGCCGGCGAGGGCCAGACCCCAGACCGTGGCCGCGAGGAGCTGGACGAGGCCGCCGCGACGGAGCCGGGTCACGGTCCCGGAGAGCAGGCCCGCCCCCAGCCCGCCGACCGCGATCGCGGACAGGAAGAGTCCCAGGGTCTGGGGCGCGCCCTCGAAGCGGATCTCGTTGATCAGGGGGAAGAGCGCGATCGGCATGGCCAGGAGGGTGGCGGCGAGGTCGGTGGCGAGGGAGCCCCACAGGGCAGGGCGCCGGAGGATGATCCCCCAGCCTCCCCGGGCCGGGCCGTGTTCCCGGCGTTCCCGGCGTTCCCAGCGTTCCCGGCGTTCCCGGCGCCCGCCGTACCCCGGCGGCCGGTCGTCGCCGGCGCGCAGCACGGCCATCGGAGGCAGCCGGACCACCGCGACCAGCGACGCGAGGGCGGCGAGGGCCTGGATCGCGTACGCGGCGGGATAGTGCCACCGCGCGAGCACGAGACCGGCGAGGGCGGGCCCGAGGAGCATGGAGGCCTGGAAGGCGACGTTCTGCAGGGCGAGCCCGGCGGCGACCTGGTCGGCGGGGAGCAGCCGGACGGGGAAGGTGCGCTTCGCCGGGGCTCCGAGCGCCGCGCAGCCGGACTGGGCGGCGACCAGGACGAGCAGCAGCAGGACCGACCGGTTGCCCGCGGCGGCCTGCGCCACGAGGCCCGCGGCCAGCAGGACCTGGCCCGCGGCGGTGGCACGGACCAGGGTCCTGCGGTCGACGGCGTCGGCGAGCGATCCGCCGACCAAGCCGAGGACGAGAAGGGGTACGGCTGTCGCGAGGCCGATGGCGCCGGTCCAGAGCGGGCTGCGCGTGAGCTCCCAGACCTGCAGCAGGACGGCGACGCCGGCGATCCGCTGGCCGAGCGAGGAGAGGGAGGAGCCGATCCACAGGTCGCGGAACGGCCGGCTGCTTCGCAGGGGGCGGACGTCGATCAGCCGCTCGCGCCAGGTCACGGGTGCGGCTCCCCCGCAGGGGCGGCCGGGGGCGCCGGGGCGGCGGGGGGCTCGTAGAGGTGGGCCAGGATCCGATCCCGCATGGGCCGCCGCTCCAGGGCACGTTCCAGCTCGGCGACGACGGCGCTGAGCGCGTGCGGGATCTCGTCGTCGAGTTCGGCGACGGCGGCCTCGGTCGCGCGCCACTCGGCCTCGAGGAAGGGGATGAGCGCGCGACCGCGCTCGGTCAGGGTGATGCGGCGCGTGCGCGCGTCGGTGCCGGACTCGGAGTCGACCAGTCCCTCGCGCCGCATCGCGGTGAGCGTCTGGCTCATCGCCGAGTGCGAGCGGCCCAGCGATTCCGCCAGCTCGCGGATCATGAGCGGCCCGGTGTGCGCGAGACGGATCAGCGGATAGGCGAACCGGGGACGGACCCCGTGGATGCCCCGGTCGGTGTACAACGACTCGATCTGGGCGTCCAGGGCGGCCATCAGGGCGTGGACCGTGTCCCACCGCCCGGGCGAGGCGGTGGGATCCAGAGATGTCATAGCGCTAATATAACAGCGCTCACATAATTTTGCGCCCGTTGAGGCCGGCGGACGGCGAGCGCCTCTCCCCGGTCCCGGGACGATCCGCGCGCCGCGCGGCCCGGCTGCGGGGCAGCTCTGGCCGCTGGCCCGCGGTGCACGTCTCGTGCCTGCGCAGCCCCAGCGGTGCGCCCGGTCCGGTGGCGGTCGTCCTGGAACCGGCGAACTCCGCGCAGATCGCCCCGATCATCGTCGAGGCGTGCTGCCTGACCCCTCGCGAGCAGCAGATCACCCAGTGCGTCGCGCGCGGGCTGTCGACCGCCGACATCGCCACGGAGCTGCACCTGTCCGCCCACACGGTGCGCCACCGCCTCAAGGCGATCTTCACCAAGTTCGGCATCACCAGCCGGGGCGAGCTGGTCGCCAAGCTGTTCGCCGAGCACTACGGCCCCCTGATGCACGCCCCGGACGCCGATGTGGAGCACGTCCACACCTGAGACGGGGCTCGCCGGACGTCCACCGAGAAGCGGGCGAAGGACGCCGGGTCTCATCGGGTCACCGCCCCACCCGTCGTCTCCTCACCGCCCGTCGCCGGGTACGCGACGGATGCCGCCGTCTCGGACGCGGCGAGAGCGCGGCAAGCCAGGTAGGCCAGATAGGCGAAGCCGGTCAGGACGGACAGTCGCTGGAACAGTCCGGCGGGGGCGGGTGACCAGACGCCGGCGTGGTCCAGGCCGTTCAGCACGCCCGCCGCGAGCCAGAGGGCGACCATCAGACCGCCGGCGGCCAGCCCGTACCACCGGGCGAAGCGACGCGAGTAGATGACGGCCGCCGCCGCGACGGAGAGGACCATGACCGGTCCGGCGATGTCGTGGAGGATGCCGTGCCAGGTCGTCCCGGCCACGGTGCCGGGAGGGCGGTAGGTCCCCGGGTCGATCACGAAGAGGCCGGCGGCGAACAGGGCGACGCCGGCGGTGGTCACGACCCGCGGACCCCAGGTCGCCGCGGGGCCGTCGGCGAAGACGGCGCGCAGGCCGCGCCCGAAGACGGTGATCAGGGCACCGCCGATCAGGAAGCCGGCGATCTGGATCCAGCCGCGACCGGACAGGGCGAGTTCGCTGATCCAGCTGCGCATCGGGTCATAACCCGGCCGGATCACTCCTTCGACCAGCCAGATCAGTGTGAACAGCGAGGTTCCGGCGATTCCGGACCACAGCGACGACCTACGAGCGTCCATTTATCTGCCTTCCTCATTATCTGCTCTGTGCAGATAATGTTATGCGCAGAGTATGAGCATGTAAGGTAGATGCATGTCAAGTGCCGAGCCGGTCGACCGTCAGGCCCTGCTGGCGCACCTGCAGGCCGAACTCACCCACACGATCGCTGCGGGGATCCTGTTCCAGCAGGCGGTGGCCGACCGCCTGGGGCTCAGCCTGGGCGATTTCAAAAGCCTGACCGCGCTGACCGGGATCGAGCAGGCGACCGCCGGGGACATCGCCGCCCAGACCGGCCTGACCACCGGCGCCGTCACCCGGATGATCGACCGGCTGGAGCGGGACGGCTGGGTTCGCCGTGAGCACGACCGGCAGGACCGCCGCCGCGTGCTCGTCCGGCCGGTCCCCGAACGGCAGGCGGAGATCCGGCCGCTGTTCGAGGGCATGTCGGAGGCCTGGGCCCAGGCCCTCGCCGAATACGACGACGACCAGATCGCCATGGTGCTCGGCCTGTTCGGCCGGATGCGCGACGTCGCCCGCGAACAGGCCGCCCTCCTCCGCGAGCAGTCGCCGGAACGCGTCACCGGCCGGACACTCACTCCCGGGGCCGCGGACCCGTCCGAGGACCCCCGAGACAGGAACGCCCCGCCGCCGTCCAGGAAGAATCCCTGATCCGCGGCCGGGGTGTTCAGGACCTCGCAGCTCGCCGTTCAACGTCGGCTTTCGATGGAGGTGACGGAAATCAGGGACCTTCCTGAATGGATGCGACAGTTTCGCGATCCGCTCCCGAGCTGGACCCCGCCTGACGAGCTGAGGAAACCCACGCCGTCGCCGCCGATGAACCTCGCGCTCGCGATGCTGACGAGCTCGGTCATCGGGAACGATCTCGTCGACCTGGTCGGTTCCTGGATCTCCTCCATGGCCAGGCTGAACATGTGGTTCAAGCAACCCGGCCGACGGGCCCTGCGCGAAGGCGAACATCCCCGGCTTCTTGTCCTGAAGGGCGATGTGGCCGGAAGGATCCACGGTTTCTGGCAGGCGTACCTGCGCGCGGTCGAGGAGTCACGCGCGGGAGAGGAGTCGTCCAGGGGGGTCGCCGAGCCCGAGTACCAGGCACTGCTCGACGCGGTGCGCGACGGGACACGGGCCATTCAGGCCGCGATGGAATAAGGGACCGAGAGGCCGGGGCGCGGACCTCCGGACCGATGTGTCCAGGGAGAGCTGAACATCCGCCGTGCAGGACGCGGGCGAGGGCCTGTCACTGCCCGAACCCGACTCCAAAGCCTGGGAAGGCTTGAAATCCAACACCGCCCTGCCTGCACGACTCGCCGGGCGTACTCCGGCCGTCCGGCCGGCGGGCTTCGAAGGGACCGCCGCCCTCCCGAGCCGGCCGCAGCGGTTTTCCGTCCTTACGGCCTGACTCGTACGCGGTCCGGCGGCGGTGCCTCTCCGGTTCCTCGAATCGGCGGGTTACCAGCGGCCGCCCTTGGTGAGCTGGCCGCGGACCGCGCCGTCGGGGAACTGCTTGGTGTGCAGGTTGGCGTACCAGTTCCTCGGGTTGCTCTTGATGCCCCGGAGCAGGCTGGAGTCCTTGACGACGACGGAGCCGAAGCTCGTGTTGCCGCGGATCTTGCCGTTGGACAGCAGGTCGATGACGACGGGGCCGTTCTTGCCCGCCTTGCCCTTGTGAATGTGGAAGGCGCTGGGCTTGCCGGTGCGCTTCCACTGGACGAAGTAGTAGAAGCGGTTCCCGTGGATGCGGAACTTCGCGACCGCCACACCGTCCCGGTCGTTGACCTTCTTGCCCGGCTCCGGGACCTCGTTCCTGCCCAGGAGCCCGGCGGCGAAGTAGTACTTCCTGGCCTGAGCGGTCTGAGCGGTCTGGACTGTCTGAGCGGCCTGGACTGTCTGGGCGGCCTGGGGTGCCTGGGAGGCCTGGACCGCCGCCTCGCCGGTGATCGAGGCGGCGGGCGCGGCCGCCGCCTCGGCGGGTACCGCCAGCGCACCGGCGGCCAGTGCCGCCGTCGCCGCGCCCACCGCCGCGCGGCTCATCGCGAGCCTCCAGGAGATGCGTCCGCCGCCGAGCCGTTCACGAGCGTTCATGAGGACCTCCGCCTTGTTTTCGCCGTTTTTGCCGTGCCGTTTTTCCCTGACACCGCAGACCGTTTTTCTGGACACCGCAGACACTAGGGAGTCAGCTGCCGTTGTTATGCGTACAAATCCACACATAAGGCGAGGGTGGCCAAGGTCACACGGCGTCCTCGAAAACCCCTCAAACCCGCTCACCTCCGCCGAGCGAAGCACCACAGAACCGAGCAGACCGCTTGAAGTAGACGGCGTAGGCCGGATCTCGACGGCGGCGCGCCACCCGCCGATCCCGGACCCCCGGGGAACGTTTCCGCAGGTCGGCTGGGACACTTACCGGTGAGCCGCGTTCCTGTATGACGCTCTTACATCGCCTGTGGAACGCTCGGTGCAAAGCGAATGCTGAAGATCGGGTGGGTATCAGGTGTCATCAGGTAGCGGGGGATCCACATGGCGGCGTCCCGTCCGGGCGATCGCCTCGGCGGCGGGGGTCGTCGCACTGGCACTCGTGGCGGCGAGTTGTTCCTCCGGCGACACCGCCGACCAGGCGGTTCCCGTCGTACGGCAGCCGGCCGCCGCCTCGCCGGCACCCGCCACCACGATCCAGAAGGCGCCGCCGGTCGACCCCGCGTGGCCCCGCTGGGGGTTCACCCACACGGGGGTGAGCGCCAACAACGTCACCGAGCAGTTCGAGCAGGTCGTGGCCGGGGCACTCGCGCGGACCCCGATGCTGCAGAACCAGCACATCATGGGGTTCGGGGCGCTCAACCCCCAGCCCCGCCCGCAGGAGTACTTCTGGGAGGACCTCGACAGCCGGACGAACCTCATGAAGAAGTCCGGCGGCACGCAGGTCATCACGCTCTGCTGCGCCCCCGACTGGATGAAGGGCGGCCCCGAGGGCCCGACCTCGGACGCGGGCTGGGCCGAGCACCTGGAGGACGCCCCCTACCCCAAGCACTTCGACGACTTCGCCAAGCTGTCGGCGGCCGTCGCCACCAAATACCGCGACGTCAAGTACTTCATGGTCTGGAACGAGTTCAAGGGCTTCTGGAAGGACCACTCCAAGCCCGCGGACTTCAAGGGCTACACCACGCTCTACAACAAGGTCTACGACGCGGTGAAGGCGGCCCGGCCCGACGCCCAGGTCGGCGGGCCCTACCTCGGCTTCGACAGCAACAGGACGGGCAAATCCGAGCTGCGGGGGCCCTGGGGGGTCGTCAACCAGAACGCCCTGGACGCCTTCGAGTACTGGTTCGAGAACAAGAAGGGCGCCGACTTCGTCGTGGTCGACGGCGCCTCGCTGACCGACGCGCACGAGATGCTGCCCGACGCGTTCGGAGCGCTGGGCAAGTTCAGCGCGGTCACCACCTGGCTGCGGGAAAGGACCGGCGACATGCCGGTCTGGTGGGCGGAGTGGTACTTCGTCCCCGAGGACAAGACCACCTGGCCCGAGCCGATGCGACTCGCCGTCCAGGCCGCCTCGATGATCGAGTTCGCCGAGAGCGGCGCCGCCACGGCGCTGTACTGGAACCCGCAGTCCGTGAAGGGCTGCCAGGGGTGCATGTGGGACCCGAAGACCGGTGCCATGCTCCCCACCGGCAAGCTGGTGAGCGACTTCACCACCTGGTTCCCGGCCGGGGCCGAGCTGGAGAAGGTCACCTCCTCCGCCCCGGGGGTCCGGGTGCTGGCCCAGCCGAAGAAGCTGCTGATGGTCAACACCACCGCGGCGGAGACCACCACGACCGTGGACGGCAGGGAGTTCACCCTCCGGCCCTACGAGATCAGGTGGAGCGATCGCTGAACCCTCGGCGACCCGTTTCGAAGGAGACGGCAGCCGGCTGGACGCGGAAACTTTCATCAGACCGTGCGGGGACGCCTCCGGCGGTTCCGGCGTCGGCCGCGTCCTTCACCTGCGAGGAAATGGCACGGACAGGGAACAGGAGCCGGAGACGCGCCCGTACCCGCCCGCCGGTGATTGAAAATTTCGGCGAACGACTTTAACTTTCGGCGACACGTGAGACGTCGAACGCCGGGGCCGCGACGGTCGGGGGCCCCGGCGATCGGCCGCAGCCGAGAGGAGATCGACGATGTCCGACAGCGATGTTCCACGCCGGGCCCGGCCGGAATCGGGAAGCGGTCGGATGAGAACGGCCCTGCGCGCGGTGTGCGCGGTCCTCCCCCTCCTGCTCGGCCTGGCACTGACGGCCCCGAGCGCGTCCTCCGCCTCCCTGGTGGAGGTCACCGGTTTCGGGGCGAACCCCAGCAACCTGCGGATGCACCTCTACGTCCCGGATCGGACGGCGCCCCGGCCCCCCATCCTGCTGGCGGTGCACTACTGCACCGGTTCGGGCCCGGCCTTCCACTCCGGCACGCAGTTCGCCTCGCTGGCCGACCGGTACGGGTTCATCGTGATCTACCCGTCGGCCACCCGCAGCGGGAACTGTTTCGACGTCTCCTCCCCCGAGGCGCTCAGGCGCGGCGGCGGGAGCGACCCGGTCGGGCTCATGTCGATGGTGACCTACGTCCAGCAGCGCTACACCGCGAGCTCCTCGCGGATCTACGTGACCGGCGCCTCCTCCGGCGCGATGATGACCGAGGTCATGCTGGGCCTGTACCCGGACGTGTTCGAGGCCGGAGCGGCCTTCATGGGCGTGCCCTTCGGCTGCTTCGCGAGCTCCTCGGGGTGGAACAGCGAGTGCGCCAACGGCACGATCGTGAAGACCCCCCAGGAGTGGGGCGACCTGGTGCGGGCCGCCTACCCCGGGTACACCGGCGCCCGGCCCCGCGTCCAGCTGTGGCACGGCACCGAGGACTCCACCCTGCGCTACCCGAACCTGGGGGAGGCGGTCAAGCAGTGGACCGACGTCCACGGCCTGAGCCAGACGCCGACCTCCGCCGACACCCCCCGGGCGGGCTGGAACCGCAGTCGCTACGCCGACTCCACGGGCACCGTCAAGGTCGAGTCCTACAGCCTGCCGGGTGTCGGGCACAACCTTCCGCAGAGCGGGATGGCCGAGTCCGCGATCCAGTTCTTCGGCCTGGACACCTCCGGCCCCTCCCCGACCCCCACGCCCACACCGACCCCCACACCTACTCCGACCCCCACACCCACGCCGGGCACCTCCTCCTGCCGGGTGACCTACAGCGCCAGCAGCTGGAACACCGGCTTCACCGCCAATCTGTCCGTCACCAACACCGGCACCTCGGCGATCAACGGCTGGGAGCTGAAATTCACCTTCCCCGGGAACCAGCAGGTCACCCAGGGCTGGAGCGCCACCTGGACGCAGTCCGGCCAGGTCGTGACCGGCCGCAACGCCCCCTACAACGGCACCCTGAACCCCGGGCAGTCCGCCGGGATCGGGTTCAACGGCGCCTACAGCGGCACCAACGCCGCCCCCGGCTCGTTCACCCTCAACGGCTCGCCGTGTAGCTGACCCTCCAGGACACGGCGGGAAACACTCCGGCCCCGGGTCTCGGCCCCCGGGGAACCGGTCTTCCCGCCTCTCCCGGCGACAGGCCCGCCAGCCGGTGGCGGGCCTGTCGCCGGCCCCCGGGGGAGGGCGTCGGGACGAGCGAGGGAGCGGGTCGCGTTCTCGTACGCCCGGCTCACCCCGCGGACGCCGGCCGTCCCCGCCACCGGGCCGGGGCCGCCGAGGGGGCGTGCCGCGTCACTTGACCGCTCCGATCGCGAGGCCCGAGATGAAGTGCCGCTGGAACCGCAGGAACACCAGGAGCGTCGGCACCGCGGCGATGATCGTGCCGGCCGCGATGACGTTCCAGGAGGAGACGAACTGACCCTGCAGCCCGAGCAGCGCCGGGGTGACCGGCATCCTGGTGTCCGTACGCAGCACGGTGATCGCCCACAGCAGGTCGTTGAAGATCCAGGTGAAGGAGAGGGCGCCGAGCGCGGCCAGCGCGGGCCTGGTCAGCGGCAGCACGATGCGCCAGAAGACCTGCGCGACGCCCGCGCCGTCGATGGTGGCCGCCTCCTGGATCGCGCCGGGCAGCTCGCGCATGAAACCGTGCAGGACAAAGGTGTAGAAGCCGAGGCCGAACGCGACGTGCACGGCGACCAGCGCGGCGAGCGTGTCGTACGTGCCGGTGAGCTCGGCGAACTTGGAGACCGGGATGAGCAGGATCTGCGGCGGCAGCAGGTTGCCCGCGAGCATGACCAGCAGCAGCGTGCGGCGGAACGGGATCCGGTAGCGGCTCAGCGCGAACGCCGCCATCGCCGCGAGCAGCAGGCTCAGCGCCACCGCGGGCACGGTCACCAGGAAGCTGTTGACGAGCGACTGGAGCTGGCCGCCGTCGCTCCACGCCTGGCGGTAGGTGTCGAACGTGAACGAGCGGGGCAGGCTGCCCACGCCGTTGGCGGCCACGTCGTCGAAGGTGCGCAGCGAGGTGAGCACCACCCAGATGATCGGTGACAGCCAGAGCAGCGACAGCAGCGTCATGCCTCCGTGGAAGGCGCCGGTCCGAAGTCCTCTTGTCATGATTCCTCCCGGAACGCACGGACCAGGTAACCGAGGATCACGACGAGCGCGAGCGCGAAGATGACCACCGCGATGGCCGAGCCGTAGCCGAGGCGCAGGCTCTGGAACGCCGCCGAGTACATGTAGGTGCTCAGCAGCTCGGACGAGTGGTACGGCCCGCCCCTGGTGAGCGCCCAGACGATGTCGAAGGAACGCAGCGAGTCGATGACGATCACCGAGAGCACGACCGCGTTGACCCCGCGCAGCTGCGGGAGGGTGACGTTCCTGAGCCGCTGCCAGCCCCCGGCCCCGTCCACCCTGGCCGCCTCGTACAGGGCCGGGTCGATCGCCTTGAGGCCGGCCAGGTAGAGCACCATGACGTAGCCGATCTGCCGCCAGAGGGCGGGCAGGATCACCGCGTAGAGCGCGGTGTCCGGGTCGGCGAGCCAGGGGCGGCTCAGGTGCTCCAGCCCGACCGCGACGAGGACCTGGTCGGCCAGCCCGTCCGGCTGGTAGAAGACCCGCCACACCAGCGCGGTCACGACCAGCGAGAAGACGACCGGGGTGAACAGCGCCGCCCGGTAGAAGCCGACGCCCCGCCGGTCGCGCTGCAGCAGCAGCGCCATGCCGAAGCCGCCGAGCACGGAGAGCCCGCCGAAGAGCACCAGCCACAGCACGGTGTTGCCGAGCGCACCCCGGAAGATCGGGTCGCCGGCGAGCTCGGTGAAGTTGGCCAGGCCGACGAACTCGGGCGGGGTGAGCCCGTCCCAGCGCGTCAGCGACAGGTACAGGCCCTGGACCGCGGGCCAGAAGACCCAGACGCTCTCCACCACGAAGGGCACCAGGACGAACACCGCGAGCAGCGGAGACAGGCGCTGGACCGGCCGGCGCCGCTTCGCCGGTCCGGCCGGGGTCGCCGGCAAGGAGGTGACCGTCACGTCAGCCCTTGAAGACCTTCTGCGCGGCCGTCTGCCATTCGCTCAGGATGGTGTCGATCTCGTCGGGCTCGTCCATGAAGCGGGTCAGCGCCGTGTCGGCGGTCGGCTGCAGGGCGTCGCTGGAGTCGCGGTTGAAGAACTGGGTGAGGTCGGCGGCCTCGTCCAGCATCGCCTTGCCCTTGGCGACGAGCGGCGAGTCGGCCGCCTTGGCCTTGGGATTGGCCGGGAGCACGATGCCGGAACTGCTCGCGATGTAGAGCTCCTGCGCCTCGGCCGAGGCCAGGTAGGTGAGCAGGGCCTTGGCCCCGGCCGGATTCGCCGACTTCGCGCTGGCGAAGAAGCCGTCGGTCGGCGCCTCCTCGACGATCGGCACGCCGGGATCGATGATGGGGAACCGGAAGAAGTCCAGGTCGTCGAGGGCGTCCTTGGGGGCGGCGTCGGCGAAGAAGGTGCCGATGAGGAACATCCCGGTCTTGCCCCCGAGCAGGGCCGTGGTCGCCTCCTGGAACGGGTACGCCTTGCCCTTCGGGTCGAAGTAGGGCAGCACCTCGCGCCACTTGGCGAAGACGGCCTTCACCTTGGGGTCGTCGAAGCGCTGCTCGCCCGCGAGCAGCTCCCGGTGGAAGCCGGCCCCGTTGATCCGGATGTTCAGGTAGTCGAACCAGATGGAGGCCACCCACGGGGTGTCGCCCAGGCCGATGCCGATCGGCGGGATCCCCTTGCCCTTCAGCGTCTCGCACAGGGTGAGGAACTCGGCCCAGGTCTTCGGCTCCTGGACGCCCCACTTGGCGAAGTTGGACTTGCGGTAGAAGAAGCCCCACCAGTAGTTGTTCATCGGCACGAAGATCTGCTTGCCCGCGCCGTCGGTGGACAGCTCGCGCAGCGCCGCGGGGTAGTCGCCCATCGAGCCCCACACGTCGGACACGTCGAGCAGCAGGCCCTTGTCGGCGTAGTTGTTGGCGACCGATCCCGCGTACCAGGTGTAGAGGTCGGGCGGGTCGGCCGAGGTGAGGTAGGTCGGCAACTGGGTGCGGTAGGTCTCCGCGGCGACCGTGTTGAGCGTCGCCGTGCCCTTGCCCAGCGCGTTGAACCCGTCGACGATCTTCTGCATCGCCGCCTTGGCCTGCGGCGAGGAGAGGTTGGACTGGAGGGTGACCGGCCCGGCCGGGGCGGCACCGGACGAGGTGGCGGCGGCCGTCGCGGCGGGCTTCGTCGCGGAGGTGGCGCAGCCGCTCGCCAGCCCGGCGGCACCGAGCGCGCCCAGGCCGGCGAGCCCCATCTGCCCGAGGAACCGGCGGCGACCGGAGTCGAAGTCGCTCAAGGGTGTTCCCTCCTTCGTCGACACGTTACGTGACATTCGCTTTGTGTCGGTCATGTGAACGTCGTGAGCAGAAGGTTGCATCGGTCCCCGTCGACTGTCAATATATTTCATAATTAATGATTTAACTGAGATCGGCGGAACGACGGGAGGATGGTCGTGAACCGGCTTCCGGAGAAGATCACGCTGGTCACAGGGGTCCTGGCCGGCACCGAGGCGGCGAGCGCCCGGCGTCCCGTCGCAGGGGGAGCCGCCGTGGTGCCGCGGCGGAGCCGCCGGACGTGCCGGAGTCCCGGGACACGACGGGCCTCGCGGACGAGATCCGGTCCACCGGCGGGCGATCACCGTCCGTGGTCACCGACGTCCGGGACGAGACCGGCGGGGCCGCGGCGGTCGCCGCCGTCGCGTTCCTCGCGCCGCCGGACGCGGCTCACTCGACCGGCACCGGTCCCGTTGTGGACGGCGGCGGGACCGCGATGAAAGCCTCGGCCTGAACCATCGATCACCAACCTCGATCACCAACAGGGAAGGCGCGAAAACCTTGGCACGGTACGCACATCGCGGCGTCCACGGGCAGACCGTCGAGATCGTCGCACGGCGAATCCTCAGCGGCGGGATCGCCGAGGGCGAGACGCTCAACATCGTGGCTCTGCAGGAGGAGCTGGGTGTGAGCCTCACCGCACTGCGCGAGGCACTCAAGGTCCTCTCCGCCAAGGGCATCGTCGACGCCCGGCAGCGGCGCGGCACCTTCGTGCGGCCGCGCACCGACTGGAACCTGCTCGACGGCGATGTGATCCGCTGGCAGTTCGACGAGCACACCGACCCCCGGCTGCTGGACGAGCTGCACGAGGTACGCACCATCGTGGAACCGGCTGCCGCCCGGCTGGCCAGCGACAGGGCCACGGAGGCGGACCTCGCCGCCCTGGACGCGGCGCTCGGCGCGATGGCCGCCGCCGACGGCGACCCCGTCGCGGCCGTCGCCGCCGACCTGCTCTTCCACCGCGCGCTGCTCGCCGCCACACACAACGAGCTGCTGGAGCGGATGGAGATCGTCATCGAGACCGGCCTGGCCGAACGGGACCGCCTCGTGCACGGCGGCGAACACCACGACGACCCGGTGCCCAGCCACCGGGCGGTGGTCGAGGCGATCCACGACCGCGACGCGGACGCCGCCGAACGCGCCATGCGGGGGCTGCTGGCCAAGGCCGTGCACGACGTGGCCAGGATCCGCCGATCGAAGGAAGAGCAGTGAGGATCTCGCAGGACTCGAAGCTCCCGGGCTCCGCACGGACGCCGGGAAACTCCCAGGACCCGGAAGACGCGAAGGAAGCGCAGTGAAGATCGAGCGAGTCGAGACCTTCCTCGTCCCGCCGCGCTGGCTCTTCTGCCGCGTGGAGACCGACGAGGGCATCGTCGGCTGGGGCGAGCCTGTCGTCGAGGGCCGCGCCGAGGTGGTGCGGGCGGCGGTGGAGGTGCTCGCCGGATACCTCGTCGGCGAGGATCCCCTGCGGATCGAGCACCACTGGCAGGTGCTCACCAAGGGCGGCTTCTACCGGGGCGGCCCCGTGCTCTCCAGTGCCGTCGCGGGACTCGACCAGGCACTGTGGGACATCGCGGGGCAGGCGTACGGCGCCCCGGTCCACGCGCTGCTCGGCGGCCCGGTACGCGACCGCGTCCGGGTGTACTCCTGGGTGGGCGGCGACGAGCCCGGCGAGGTGGCCGCGGAGGTCGCCGCCCAGGTCGAGGCGGGTTTCACCGCGGTCAAGATGAACGCCAGCGGCCGCCTCTCCCCCCTGCCCACCTCGGCCGAGATCGACGACGTGGTGCGGCGGCTCGCCGCCGCCAGGGAGGTGCTCGGCGACGAGCGCGACGTGGCCGTCGACTTCCACGGCCGGGCGGGCGCGGCGGCGGTCCGCCGCATCCTCCCCGAACTCGCGGCGCTGCGGCCGCTGTTCGCGGAGGAGCCGCTGCTTCCCGAGCAGGGCCACGCCCTGCACGACGTCGTCACCTGCTCGCCGATCCCGATCGCCACCGGCGAGCGGCTGTACGGCCGCGCCGAGTTCCTCGAACCGCTGCGGGCCGGTGTCGCCGTGGTGCAGCCGGACCTCTCCCACGCGGGCGGCATCTCCGAGGTACGCCGCATCGCGGCCCTCGCCGAGACCTACGGGGCCCTCCTCGCGCCGCACTGCCCGCTCGGCCCGATAGCCCTGGCCGCGAGCGCGCAGGTCGCCTTCGCCACGCCCAACTTCCTCATCCAGGAACAGAGCGTCGGCATCCACTACCACGAGGGGGCGGACCTCCTCGACTACGTCGTCGACCCCGAGCCGTTCCGCTTCGTCGACGGGCATCTGCGCCGGATGGACGCCCCCGGCCTGGGCATCACCGTGGACGAGCGGGCGGTCCGCCGCGCCGACCGTACCGGCCACGCCTGGCGCAACCCGGTCTGGCACCACGACGACGGCTCGTTCGCCGAGTGGTGACCGACCGGCTCGCCCCGGTCCCGCCGCGCCGACATCGGCGTCCGCGTCGAGCCGGTGCCCGGCGCCGCGTCCGGCCCGGCCGGCGCGGGACCGTACCCGACTCCGGAGCGGTGGCCTGGCGGTTCACCGCCTCCGCGTTCCACACCGACCTCAAGGACGAATGCCATGCGAATGCCTGATGTCCAGGTATCCGACATCCTCACCCTCGGAGAGACGCTCGTCAGCCTGTACGTGCAGGGGCAGCGCCTCGACAGCGCGTCCTGCCTGGCCAAGTCGATAGCCGGGGCGGAGGCGAACGTCGCCATCGGCCTGGCCAGGCTCGGCGCGCGGCCCGCGATGATCTCGCGGGTCGGTCCCGACCCCTTCGGCGTGGAGGTCCACCGCACCCTGCGCGGGGAGGGCGTGGACGTCGGCCACGTGAAGACGGGCGGGTCCCCGACGGGGATGATGGTCAAGGAGGTGCTCGGCCCGCATCTCACGAACGTGTACTACTACCGGGCCGGATCCGCCGCGACCGAGCTGACCGGCGCCGACGTGCCCGGCGAGCTCGTCGCGGCGGCCCGCCGCGTCCACGTCACGGGCGTCACGCTCGCCCTCGGAGAGGGGCCCGCC
Source organism: Streptosporangium sp. NPDC023825 (assembly GCF_040639575.1). Taxonomy (NCBI): domain Bacteria; kingdom Bacillati; phylum Actinomycetota; class Actinomycetes; order Streptosporangiales; family Streptosporangiaceae; genus Streptosporangium; species Streptosporangium sp. NPDC023825. Next base: position 23,290 of record NZ_JBFAAE010000036.1, read on the forward strand.
GAGGCCGTGCGCACCCTCGTCGGCCTGGCCCGCGACCACGGGGTGCCGGTGAGCTTCGACCCGAACATCCGCCGCAAGCTGTGGACCCTCGAAGAGGCCGCGGCGGCCTGCCGCACGCTGCTGCCGGACGTCGACGACCTGCTCCTCGGCGAGGACGAGGCACTCGCCATCAGCGCGACCACCACCTGCGCGGACGCGCTGAGCGCCCTGGCCGACCTCGGTGTCCCCCGGGTCGTGATCCGTCGCGGCGAGCGCGGGTGCGTCGCCGTCGAGCGGGGCGGTGAGCCGGTCGACCTGCCCGCCCACCCGGCCCCGGCCGTCGTCGACACCGTCGGAGCGGGGGACGCGTTCACCGCGGGCTACCTGTTCGAGCTGCTCCGGGGCCGGTCCTTCGCCGACGCCCTGCGGACCGGGTCGTGGACCGCCGCCCAGGTGGTGGCCCACCGGGGCGACTACGAGGGGTTCCCCCGCCTGCACGAGTACGACGCCTTCGTTTCAGGACAGGAAGGATTCGATCGATGATCGACCTGGTCAGATCCCACCGGCTGGTGGGGATCATCCGCAAGCGGAGCGAGGACGAGGCGCGCGCCGCCGCGACCGAGGTGCTGGCCGCGGGTGTGCGGCTCATCGAGGTCACCATGACCACCCCCGGCGCGCTGCGGCTCATCCGCGAGCTGGCCGGCGCGTGGCCGGACGCCGTGGTGGGCGCCGGGACCGTGCTCACGGCGCGGGCGACGGAGGAGGCGATCGAGGCCGGTGCCCGCTTCGTCGTCGCGCCCAACGTCGACCGCGCCGTCATCGAGGCCGCGCACCGCGGCGGGGCCGCCGCCATGCCCGGGGCCTTCACCCCCACCGAGGCGCTGACCGCGATGGGTTTCGGCGCGGACGTCGTCAAGCTCTACCCCGCGTCCGGGATCGGCCTGGCCGCCTTCGGCGACCTGTCCCGCGCCCTCGACCAGGTGCCCTTCATGCCGACGGGCGGGGTGACCGTACAGGACGCGCCGGAGTGGATCCGCGCGGGGGCGATCGCCGTCGGCATGGGCGACGCCCTCACCCGGGCGAGCGCCGGCGAGCTGGCCGGCCTCCTGACCAGGCTCGGCGGTACGGGGTGATCGGGCGAGCCCCGCGGTGTCATCGACCGGCCGGCCAGGTGTCCGCCCTCTTCCCCCTCGAATCCGAGCCGCACAAATGACGGACACTTGACTTCCCGCGGCGCGTGGAGACTCCCGGAATTCCTAGGCTTGCCGGTCAACGAACCAGGTGAGAGAGGGATCCATGCGCGTCCTGGGCTGTTCCATCTGCTTGAGTGCCCTCGCTCTGAGCGCGGGGGCCCTTCTTCTGAGCTCCGCTTCGGCACGGGCACCGCTCAACCCGGTCAGCGGGAACAACGGTTTCACCGTCGTCGTGGAGTCGGACGCCCGGCTGGCCGGTAACGAGAACGAGGGAACGCTGGCCGTGGGCGGAGACCTCATCCTGACCGGCGACTACCGGATCGCCGGCGCGACGGCGGGCACCTACGTCGCCCCCGGGGACGCGCGGCCCACGGCGCTGGTGGTGGGCGGCCGGGTCGACTTCGCCCAGAGCATCCCCACGGGAAGGGTCCAGGTGCTCTCGAGCGGCTACGTCAAGATCGGCGACCTCTCCGGCACGTTCGTCATGGACACCGACAACAACGGCGCACTCGTCAACACGCGAGTGAACGCGACCGGCGACTACGAGACGCCCTCAAGGGTCGAGTTGACCGTACGCCAGCCCGTCTCCTCTGTCGGCCCTGTCTCGATATTCGACTTCCCCCAGCTTTTCGCCACCTACCGGGAGCGGGCCACGACCCTGGCCCAGTGCGCGAACACCGTGATCCTGGAGAACGCCAACGGGGTGCCCTACCCCGGGGGTGTGATCCCTCCCGGAGCCGACGCCCATGTCAACCTGACTCCCAACGTCACCAACGTCCTCCAGATCAGCGCCGCGAACCTGAGCAACATCGCCAGCCTGACCTTCAACGACCGGCCCGCGGCCACCAGCCCCCTCATGATCGTCGTGGACACGACCGCCGTGGGCGGTGTCTACACCTGGGCACCGCCCAACTTCGCCGGCGTCGGAGCAGAAGAGAGTCCTTTCATCCTGCTGAACTTCCCCGACGCCACCGCCATCAACCTGCCCTCCGGCATGGGGGCCACCATCGAGGGGACGATTTTCGCCCCGTCCGCCGCGCTGGTCGACGAGAACTCCTCCAACATCGAGGGCAACGTCATCGTCCGCGAACTGACCCACGGCACATCCACCGCCGACGGCGGAGAGATACACAACACCCCGTTCAGCACAGAACTCAACTGCGGGGCCCCCACGCCCACGCCCACTCCGACCCCCACGCCTACTCCGACGCCCACCCCCACGCCTACTCCGACCCCCACACCTACTCCGACGCCCACACCTACTCCGACCCCGACCCCCACCCCGATACCCACTCCCATCCCGACACCGACGGTCACCGTCACGGTCACAGTCACCGCCACGGCCACGGCCACGGCCACGGCCACGGTCACGGCGAAACCGGCCCTCACCCGTCCGGGATCCCCGGCCACGGGGCTGCACAGCGGCAGCCACCAGTCGAACTCGCTGAAGCTGAAGCGCGACTCCCGCGACCGGCGCCGGGAAGATCGGTGCCACTGCAGGCGCTGGAAGGGAACGGACCGGTGCCACGGCGAACAGGCGCGGGGATGTCTCCGGCCGCCCAAGGCCCGGGAGGACTGACGGCGCGTCGCCCGGGAGCCCGGAGCGTGGGCCGCCGTGGCAGCATCCCGGCATCCCGGCATCCCGGCGCGCCCGGCCGTGCTCTCCCGAGGCGTCCGGCCGGGCGACGTGACCGGCGCCGTACGCGGCGGGGAGCGGAAGCGTCCGGGCAAGCGGGCGTTCAGCGGGCACCAGAACGGGTGCGCCAGTCTGGTCACGAGGCGTGGCCGTTCACCTCGGTGCGCCGGCCGGGCAGGGGGATCTCCTGGGAGGAGCGGGACCTCCTGCCGGACACGCTTGCGGCGGGTGGGTGAGGAGCCCTCGAGGTTCCCCGGGATTCTCCGCGGTTCCCCCGAGTGCCCCCGCCCGCCCCCTACGCCCCTCGCCCGTCTTCGCCTGCCCGGACCCGGCCGGCGAAGACCCCGGCCCGCCCCGGCACTCCGGGCCCTGAATGCGGACAAAAATCCATTAACGCCAACAAGGTAAACCAAAAGTGCAATACGCCTTTGGACCCGCCGGGACACTCCCCGATCGCTACTCTTCGCAATGAAAAGTCAACGGTGAGTAAAGAGGGCGTTCATGGGGCGAAGACTGATGGTGATGACGGTCGCGGGGGCGGGGGTGGCCGTCGTCGCCGGGGCGGTGCTGTTCCTCTCCGGCGAGCAGGGATCCCAGGCCGCGAGGTCCACCCTGCAGATGCCCGCACAGGAGGACCCGCTGACCGGCCAGGAGGTCGCCCAGGCCACCACGATCGCGTCGGCGGGGTCCAGATCGCACATGGCCGCCGGGCGGATCAAGCTGCTCTACGTGGAGCGCGACGACGACAAGGACTCCTCCGACCGCCGCCGCGCCGACGCGTACCTCTACGACTACGGCAACGACAGGCTCATCGTGCGGACCGTCGACCTCGGCCGGGGCGAGATCGTGCGGGAGACCGTGGCGCGGGGGGTGCAGCCGCCGCCGTCGAGGGAGGAGGAGACGACGGCCGCCGGTCTCCTGCTGTCCCACCCGGGATACGGCAAGCTCACGCGCGACGCGTACGCCAGGGCCGGGGGCGGCCGGTTGCGGTCGGCGGCGGACCTGGGGCTGCGCGGGCTGATCTTCACCCCGTTCGGCGAGAGCGGGCCCGCCAGGGAGTGCGAGGTCCACCGGTGCCTGCGGCTGTTCGTCCGGCTGCCCGACAGCACCTGGCTGGACACCAGCCGGATGGTCGTCGACCTGTCCGCCAAGAAGATCCACACCCTGGAGTGGTAGCCCGTGTTCCTCCGTCTCACCCTCTCCTGCGCCCTGCTCGCCGGAGGGCTCGCCGCACCGCCTTCCGCACCCGGCGCGCCGATACCTCCGCTGCCGCTCACGTCGTCCAGCGCGCCGCCGCCGACCGGCGCCCCGGCGGAGGCGCCGGCGACGGCACCGGGGAGCGCCGCGCGGCCTGCGGCGACCCCCTGCAACGCGCCGTACCGCATCGACAAGACCCTGCCCAACGGGGCGCGCTGGCAGCTCTGCTGGGAGATGCGCAACGTCGAGGGACTGACCCTGACCAGGATCGTCTACACGCCGAAGGGCCAGCGGCCGATCACCGTGCTGCGCAGCACCTCGCTGGCCCAGATCCACGTGCCGTACGACAAGGGCCGTCCCCGCTACCACGACATCGGGTCGCTGGGCTACACCGCCATCCCGCTGCGGGCCGCCGACTGCCCGCTCGGCGAGCGTCGCGAGCAGTTCGTCTGCGTGACGACCAGGGCACGCGGCCACGCGTACCTGAAGGCGCTCCCCGATCAGCTGAACAAGACGGCCCAGGGACGTGACCTGGTGGTGTTCGCCGCCTTCCAGGTCGGCTGGTACACCTACCTGGCCGAATGGGCCTTCTCCGACGACGGCGCGATCACCCCGCGGGTGGGGGCCACCGGGTCGCTCGCCGGGTTCACCACCACGCCCGAGCACGGCTGGCCCATCGGGGTGGGCGCGAGCGGGTTCGAGGCGAGCCATACCCACAACATCTTCTGGCGCCTGGACTTCGACGTGGCGGGCCGGGCGGACGACGTCGTGGAGCAGTACGACTTCAGCGGCTCCGGCACCGCGAGCCGGAAGATCCTGCGGACGGCCTTCACGGCGGAGGCCAGGTCCGTCAGCAGGCCGATGCGCTGGTGGCGGGTGGTCGACAGGAAGGTGCGCAACGCCGACGGGCACCGCGTCTCCTGGGAGATCAACAACTCCGACACCGCCCAGTACCGGGGCCCCGCGGACGAGGCCTTCACCCGGGCCGATCTCTACGTCACCGACTACCGCTCCTGCGAGCGGCTGGCGACGGTCAACCCCGCTCCCGGGTGCGCCCGGTCCGTCGACCGCTACACCAACGGGGAACGGCTCGCCGACCCGGTGCTGTGGGTCAACGTCGGCTACCACCACGTCCCCCGCGACGAGGACGCCGACCCCATGCCGAGCCACTGGCAGGGGTTCCGCATCACCCCGCGCGACGTCACCGCCAAGAACCCGCACTGACCGCGCCCGGCCGTCCCCCGGCCGTGTCGTTCCCAGTCGTTCCCAGTCGTTCCCGGTCGTTGCCGGCCGCACCGTTCCCGGCGGCCGCCGGCCGCGCCGTTCCCGGCCGTTCCCCGTCCTCTTCGTTCCCGGCGGTCGCCGGCGTTCCGGCCGTGGCGGGAGCCACGGTCGCCGGCGGCGGCCCGAACCCGCGCACAACGCCGTCCATGATCGGATACGGTCGGCGAACGGCGGTGTGACCGGCCCCACATAACCGACAATCGTGACTTTCATCTCGCTTGGATCCGCACGTTTTACCAACACGCATGGTGATAGCGGACAGGGGCATGGGATGGGTCACCCGAGTAGGGCAAGGTAGGGGCTATCGATCTACGGGAGTAAGCCATGAACGCGCACTTGGACCTGGACCGGCTCGCGGGCGGAGCGCACCACGATCCGCACTCGATCCTCGGGTCGCACCTGGGTCCCGAGGGCGTGACGATCCGGACGCTGCGGCCCCTGGCGCAGAAGGTCGAGGCGCTCGTGGACGGCGGGGCCCACGACATGAGGCACGTGGCCCACGGCGTGTTCGCGGTGACCCTGCCCGGGGTCGACAAGATCCCCGACTACCGGCTCCGGATCACCTACGCCGGTGCCGAGCCGTACGAGACCACCGACCCATACCGGCACTGGCCCACGCTGGGCGAGGTGGACCTGCACCTCATCGGCGAGGGGCGCCACGAGCGGCTCTGGGAGACCCTCGGCGCGCGGGTCATGCGGCACGAGGACGTGGACGGCACGGCCTTCGCCGTGTGGGCTCCCAACGCCCGCGGCGTCCGGGTCATCGGCGACTTCAACCACTGGGAGGGCGGCGCGCACCCCATGCGCTCGCTCGGCAGGTCGGGCGTGTGGGAGCTCTTCATCCCCGGTCTCGGCCCCGGCGACCGCTACAAGTTCAGCATCCTCGGCGCGGACGGGGTCTGGCGGGCCAAGGCCGACCCGATGGCCCGGCGCACCGAGGTGCCGCCCGCGACCGCCTCGGTGATCGAGAAGTCGGAGTACGTCTGGCGGGACGACGAGTGGATGCGCCGCCGCGCGGGCGGCGACGCCCTGCGGGAGGCGATGAGCGTCTACGAGGTGCACCTCGGCTCGTGGCGGCCCGGCCTGTCGTACCGGGAACTCGCCGTCGAGCTGGTCGACTACGTGGTGGACATGGGGTTCACGCACGTGGAGCTGATGCCGGTGGCCGAGCACCCGTTCGGCGGCTCCTGGGGTTACCAGGTGACCTCCTACTACGCGCCGACGTCCCGCTTCGGCTCTCCCGACGACTTCCGCCATCTGGTCGACAGCCTGCACGAGGCGGGCATCGGGGTGCTGGTCGACTGGGTGCCCGCCCACTTCCCGATGGACGACTGGGCGCTGGCCAGGTTCGACGGCACCCCGCTGTACGAGCACGCCGACCCCGCGCGGGGCGAGCACCCCGAGTGGGGCACCTACATCTTCGACTTCGGCCGCAGGGAGGTGCGCAACTTCCTGGTCGCCAACGCCGTGTACTGGCTGCGCGAGTTCCACATCGACGGGCTGCGCGTCGACGCGGTCGCCTCGATGCTCTACCTCGACTACTCGCGGCGCGAGGGCGAGTGGACGCCCAACGAGTACGGCGGCAGGGAGAACCTCGACGCGGTCGCGTTCCTCAAGGAGATGAACGCGGTCGCCTACCGGGAGGCGCCGGGCATCATCACCGTCGCCGAGGAGTCGACCGCGTGGCCGGGCGTCTCCCGGCCGGTGCACCTGGGCGGTCTCGGCTTCGGGTTCAAGTGGAACATGGGCTGGATGCACGACACGCTCGCGTACCTCAAGCACGAGCCGGTCTTCCGCCAGTACCACCACCACCAGATGACGTTCTCGCTGATGTACGCGTACTCGGAGAACTTCACGCTGCCGCTCTCGCACGACGAGGTGGTGCACGGCAAGGGGTCGCTGCTCGGCAAGATGCCCGGCGACGAGTGGCAGCGGTTCGCGAACCTGCGGGCGCTGTTCGCCTTCATGTGGGCCCACCCCGGCAAGCAGCTGCTGTTCATGGGCGGCGAGTTCGGCCAGGGCTCGGAGTGGTCGGAGGAGCGCGGGCTCGACTGGTGGGTGCTCGACTTCGACGGGCACAGGGGGGTGCAGCGGCTGGTCCGCGACCTCAACCGGGTCTACAAGGAGTCCCCGGCCCTGTGGAGCGTGGACGCCTCCCCCGACGGCTTCCGCTGGATCGACGCCGACGACGCGCTGGGCAACGTGTTCTCCTTCCTGCGCTACGCCGAGGACGGCTCGGTGGTGGCGTGCGTGGCCAACTTCTCCGGCGCGCCGCACGACGACTACCGTCTCGGGCTGCCCTTCCCCGGAGCGTGGGAGGAGGTGCTCAACACCGACGCCTACGACTACGCGGGCAGCGGGGTGGGCAACCTCGGCACCGTCGAGGCCACCGAGGAACCGCGGCACGGTCTCCCGTACTCCGCGACCCTGCGCGTCCCGCCCCTGGGCGCCCTGTGGCTGCGCCACCCGGGCGAGCTCGCACCCGCCGTGGACGAGCGCGCGGTGGAGATCGTCGAAGCCGCGGAGCGGGAGCTCGTACGGGAGCGGGTGGTGAGCGAGCTGCCCGTCGCGGACGTGCCGAGGGGGCCGGAGGAGCCGGAGGAGCGCAGGGAGGCCGAACCGGCCTGACCCGGTCCCCGGCTCTCTGACAGGGCCTTTGACTCTCTGACGGGCCAGATGCCGAAACGGGCCGGCCGCGCGGGCGCGCGACCGGCCCGTTTTCGCGTTCCGCGCCGCCGGCATCCGCGCCGCCGCCCGCCCGACCGAAAACCTTAAATCGGCCTTATATCCACGAACAAGGCATTGACCGTCGGCGAACGAGAACCTACGCTCAGAAAACTAATAGGAAACTTTCCTATGAATACGGGGACTTGGCACTCTCTGACCTGGAGCGACCCTTGCGACGAATTACCATCGGCTCCTTCATCGCGGCGGCAGCGCTGCTCGTCCCCCTGGGGATCGGCACGGCGACGGCCGCCACACCCGCCACCGCGACCTACTCGACGACTTCGAACTGGGGCTCCGGTTTCGAGGGCAAGGTCGTCGTGAAAGCCGGGACGAGCGCGCTGACCAGCTGGAAGGTCGAGTTCGACCTGCCCTCCGGCACCTCGATCAGCTCGTCCTGGGACGCCGACCTGACGAAGAGCGGCAACCACTACACCTTCGTCAACAAGTCGTGGAACGGCGCGCTCGCGGCGGGCGCCTCGACGAGTTTCGGTTTCAACGGCGCGCCCGGTGGCATCACCGGCGTGCTGAACTGCAAGCTCAACGGCGCCTCCTGCGACGGCGGCGGCACCCCGGACCCGACGCCCACCCCCACGCCCACGGTCACCCCCACGCCGACCCCCACCCCGACGGTCACCCCCACCGTCCCGCCGCCCGGCGGTAAGAAGATCGTCGGATACTTCACCCAGTGGGGCGTCTACGCCCGCAACTTCCACGTGAAGAACCTGGTCACGAACGGCTCCGCGTCGAAGCTGACGCACATCCTGTACGCCTTCGGCAACACCACCGGCGGCCGGTGCACCATCGGCGACTCCTACGCCGACTACGAGAAGGCCTACACCGCGGCCGACAGCGTCGACGGCGTGGCCGACACCTGGGACCAGCCGCTGCGCGGCAGCTTCAACCAGCTCCGCAAGCTGAAGAAGGCCTACCCGAACATCAAGGTCATCTGGTCCTTCGGCGGCTGGACCTGGTCCGGCGGCTTCACCCAGGCCGCGCAGAACCCGGCCGCGTTCGCCGACTCCTGCTACAACCTGGTCGAGGACCCGCGCTGGGCCGACGTGTTCGACGGCATCGACGTCGACTGGGAGTACCCCAACGCCTGTGGCCTGACCTGTGACAGCAGCGGCCCGAACGCCTTCAAGAACATCATCTCCGCGCTGCGCACCAAGTTCGGCCCCAACGCCCTCGTCACCGCGGCGACCACGGCCGACGGCTCCAACGGCGGCAAGATCGACGCCGCCGACTACGCGGGTGCCATCAACAACCTGAACTGGCTCATGCCGATGACGTACGACTACTTCGGCGCCTTCAACGCCCAGGGCCCGACGGCTCCGCACTCGCCGCTGACCTCCTACCCCGGCATCCCGCAGGCCGGGTTCAACTCCGACGCGGCGATCCAGAAGTTCAAGGCCAAGGGCATCCCGGCCGGCAAGCTGCTGCTGGGCATCGGCTTCTACGGCCGCGGCTGGACCGGCGTGACCCAGGCGGCTCCGGGCGGCTCCGCCACCGGCGCGGCCCAGGGCACCTACGAGGCGGGGATCGAGGACTACAAGGTCCTCAAGACCAAGTGCCCGCCCACCGGCACCGTCGGCGGCACCGCCTACGCCTTCTGCAACGGCAACTGGTGGAGCTACGACACCCCCTCCACCATCGCCGGGAAGATGACCTACGCCAAGAACCAGGGTCTGGGCGGGGCGTTCTTCTGGGAGACCAGCGGCGACACCACCAACGGTGAGCTGATCACCGCTATCTCCAACGGCCTCAAGTAATATTCCGACCACTCGACCCTCCGTGTGCGCTACGCCGCGGGGGGTCGAGCTTTTCTCCGAAGATCCTCCAAATCTGGGGCAAAGTATTCACGCGGCGCATACGGCTGCTTAGACTCCGAAACGCCCGTTTGATCCCCCCGGAGGACGTGTGCGACTTCGAGCTCTCGTGGCCATGGCGTTGGTTCTCACCATCGCGCCCGCGGTACCCGCCCTCGCCGAGGACACACCGGCGCCACCGGCGGCCTCCGCGAGCGAGAGCCCGCCTGTGAGCCCGCCCGCGGTCCCGGACGGCGGGTCCGGAGGGACGGAGGGCCAGGAGACGCCCGCCGCCACCCCGGCCCCGCCCCCCGCCGACGCGACGCCCCCACCGGCGCCTCCGCTGCCGAAGCTGGAGGCGGGACTCGCCTCCGACGGCGACGGGGCCCGGGTCATCGTCGAGCTGGCGGCCCCCGCGGAGGCGGCGCCGGTGGCCGGGGAGGCGCGGCAGCTGCCCGACGCCCAGGTCGTCCTCGAACCCGCGGACACCTCGTTCATCGTGGTCGAGGGGACCGGTGACTCGCTCGCCAAGCTGGCCGAGGACCCGCGCGTCCTCTCCATCCGCCGCGACCGCACGTACTCCCCCACGTCGCTGAAAGCGCTGAGCTCGGGCTCGCTGGCCACCAGCCTGCAGGTGATCGGCGCCGACAAGGCGCACGCCGCGGGGACCAGGGGCGCGGGCCAGACGATCGCGATCATCGACACCGGGATCGACGCCGCCCACCCCGACTTCGGGGGCAAGGTCGTGGCGCAGGCCTGCTTCTCCGCGACGGACGACGGCGCGCAGTCCCTGTGCCCCAACGGGCAGACGAGCGACCCCGGGTCCGCCGACGCCAACACCGCCGCCTGCGTCCACGAGCAGGTCAACCTGTGTGACCACGGCACCCACGTGGCGGGGATCGCCCACGCCGTCGCGCCCGACGCGGACATCGTGGCGATCCAGGTCTTCAGCAGGATCAACGACTGCGCCGACGAGGGCGGGGTCTGCCTGACCGCGTTCGAGTCCACGATCCTGCTCGCCCTGGAGCACGTCGCGAAGCTCAAGGAGGAGGGCAGGAACGTCGCCGCGGTGAACCTCAGCCTCGGCGGCGGCCTCTACGAGGGAACGTGTGACGCCGAACCCGAACTGTCGGCGATGAGGAGCCGGATCGACGACCTTCGTGCCAAGGGCGTGGCCGTCGTGGCCGCCGCGGGCAACGAGGGCGTGCCCGGCGCCGGGGCTCCCGGCTGCTTCTCCGGCCCGGTGACGGTGGGCGCGACGGGCGACGACGACACCGTCCCCCACTGGTCCAATTACGGCTCCGTGCTCGACCTCTTCGCCCCCGGTCTCGAGATCGAATCCGCGGTGCCCGGCGGCGGCCACCAGGTCTACAGCGGGACCTCGATGTCCACCCCGTTCGTCACCGGCGCCCTGGCGCTGATGGCCCAAAAGGCCCCGGGCACCCCGGACGCGCTGGCCGAGCAGCTCGAGAAGGCGGGCCGGCCGATCACCTACGGCACGGTGACCACCCCGCGCCTCGACCTGAACGCCGCGATCGCCGGGGGCACCCCCGGCCCGCCCGTCACCCAGACTCCTCCCGTTCCCGAGGACCCCCCCGCCGGCTCCGACGACCCGTCCGACGAGCCTACGGAGGAGCCTTCCGACGAGCCCTCGGAGGAGCCCAGCCCCGAGCCCAGCTCGGGTCCCTCCCCCTCGGCCACGCCGAGCGACCCGGTGCCGACGCCGATCCCGCTGCCGACGGTGACGATCACCGTGACCGTGACCGTCCCCCCGACGAAGACGACGGCGCCCGCGGTGTGCACGCGCGGCAAGTCCACGAAGACGCTGAGCGCCGCGCAGTGGGCGGTGGAGGCCACCCGGGGCAAGGGCAAGATCTCGGACGCGACGCTCGGCTGCTACCTCGGCATGGTGACCAAGGCCAGCAAGGTCTTCGCCGAGGTCACGCCCGCCTCCACGCCGGCCGGCGTGTACAAGGTGCTCAAGCCCGCCAAGAAGACGGCGAAGGCAAAGCTGGAGAGCGAGCTGCTGGCCGCCTGGCTGAACTGGGCGAACGGCGGCGTGAACTTCACCGCCAAGATCAAGGAGACGGCCACCCTGAAGACGGTCCTCACCTCGGTGGAGAAGGCACGCCTGAAGGGCAGCTCTCCCGCCGCGTCCACTGCGATGCTCAAGAAGCAGGTGAACGCCCGCCGAACCGCGTAGTGCCGCGCGGGCCCCGGGGGTCGTGCGGACCCCCGGGAGCCGGAAAACAGGTGGACGCTCGCCGAACCGCATAAGCCCGGTATGTGTCGCTTAGGGTGAGGGGCATGGACGCGACCAAGGTGATCATCGACAGTGTCGACCGATTCAAGCAGCGGCGTACCGCTCCACTGGTCCTTGAGCTCGACCTCACCGAGGGCCTGACCGACGGCAGTCCCCCGGCGGATCCGCTGAGCGCCGTCCTGGCGATGCGCAAGACGAGCCTGACCGACGTGCTGGCCGGGCTCAAGCGCGCCAGGAAGGACGACCGGGTCAAAGCGCTGATCGTCAAGATCGGCGGCCGGCCGCTGGGGCTCGCGATCGTCCAGGAGCTCCGCCAGGCAGTGATCCACTTCCGGGCCTCGGGCAAGCTGACCGTCGCGTTCGCCGAGACCTTCGGCGAGCTCGGCGGGGGCACCGTCCCCTACTACCTGGGCAGCGCCTTCGAGCGGGTCTACCTCCAGCCGTCCGGCGACGTCGGGCTGACCGGTGTCGCGATGGAGCAGCGCTTCCTGCGGGGCGCGCTGGGCAAGCTCGGCGTCGAATACCAGATAGGCCAGCGGCACGAGTACAAGACGGCCGCCAACACCTTCACCCAGGACCACATGACCGAGGCCCACCGCGAGTCGATGAGCCGCATCACCGAGTCGATCACCGAACAGGTCGTGGCCGGCGTCGCCGAGGGGCGCGGCCTCGAACCGGCCAGGGTGCGCGAGCTCATCGACCAGGGCCCGTTCATCGGCGCCGAGGCCGTCGAGGCCGGTCTCGTCGACCGGCTGGCCTACCGCGACGAGGTCTACGACGAGGTCAAGGAGGCCTTCGGCGACAACACGCTGCTGCTGTACGTCGGCCGCTACGCCAAGGCGCTGTCCGCCAGGAAGCTCCCGCACCCCGGCGAGCAGACCGTCGCCCTGGTCCGCGGCAACGGCCCGATCCGGCTCGGCCGCAGCGGCCGCAGCCCGCTGGGCGGCGGTGGCGCCATGGGCTCCGACACCATCTGCGCCGCCCTGCGCGCGGCCCGTCGCGACGACCACGTCAAGGCGGTCGTCTTCCGGGTCGACAGCCCCGGCGGCTCGTACACGGCCTCCGACGCCATCTGGCGCGAGGTCGTGCTCACCCGCAAGGCGGGCAAGCCCATCGTGATCTCGATGGGCGACCTGGCCGCCTCCGGCGGCTACATGGTCTCGATGGCCGCCGACGCGATCGTGGCCCAGCCGGGCACGCTCACCGGCTCCATCGGCGTGTTCGGCGGCAAGGCGGTCATCGGCGGGCTGCTGGAGAAGATCGGCGTGTCCTCCGAGACCGTCGGCGAGGGCGCCAACTCCGGGATGCTCTCCCCCACCAACGCCTTCTCCGAGGCGCAGTGGGCGCGGGTCAACGCCTGGCTCGACCGGGTCTACGACGACTTCGTGAACAAGGTCGCCGAGGGTCGGGGCCTGTCCCGCGAGCGGGCCCACGAGCTGGCCAAGGGCCGGGTCTGGACCGGGGCGGACGCCCTGGAGGGCGGCCTCGTCGACGAGCTCGGCGGCCTGGAGGACGCCCTTGCCCTGGCCCGCAAGAAGGCCGGGCTGCCCGTCGACGCCCCGGTGCGCGTCTACCCCAAGCTCAGCCCCCTGGAGCGGCTGCGTCCCCCGGAGTCCAGCGAGGACAGGACCGCCGCCACGGCCCGGGTCCGCCTGGAGGCCTGGGGCCCCATCGCCCACCTCGCCGGCGAGCTGGGCCTGCCGTCGTACGGGCCGCTGATGCTCCCGGGCTCCTGGACGATCCGCTGACCCTGTTCTCCCGCGTTCCCTGACTCTTCCCGCACTCCCCGGTGATGGCCATCGCGTCCGGACGGCACGTCCGGCGCGGCGGCCTCGCGCGGAGCCCTGGGCGGAACGGCCACCCTGATCAGGAGGCCTTCGCCGGAGGGGCGGCTCCCTTCACGCGAAGAACCGTCCTCCGCGTGAAGGGCCGTCCCTCCGCGTGAAGGGCCGTCCTTCCACGTGGAGCCGTTCCCTCCTTGTGAAAAACGGGAGCGGTGTCCCGCTGGACGGGTCAGCGGTAGCGGCTCCGGTAGCGGGCCAGCGGCAGGACGGAGGCGTCGACGTAGTCGACCCCGAGCACCTTGGCGATGAAGATCGTGTGATCCCCGGCCGGGACGACCTTGACCGTCTCGGCCTCCAGCGCGGTGACGCCGCCGTCCACGACGAGGGCCTCGCTCAGCTCACCCCGGTGGTGCGGCGTGCCCGCGAGCAGCAGCCTCGCACCGGGACGGCCCGCGGTGGCGAAGCGGCTGGCGATCGCCTTCTGTCCCGCCGACAGCACGCTGGCGGCCCAGCGGTCGTGCCGCAGCAGCAGCTCGTTGAGGTATCCGGCGTTGTCCAGGCTCACCATCACCAGGGGCGGGTCCAGCGACAGCGAGGTGAAGGTGGCGACCGTCACCCCCACGTCATCGCGCCCGTCCTTCACCGTGACGACCGTCACACCGGTCACCACCTGGGCCATGGACTCGACGAACTCGTTCATGCGGCCATCATCCCGGAACCGGGCGGGTGCCCGGCCCGGCGCGGTGTGCTCCGGATCACATGATGCGCTCCGGAGTACACCGAGCCACGGACCTCGTCGCTCCCTCCCGCGACAGACCGCCTTCCGCCCCCTCACCACCACCGGCTCGGGGCCGCCCTGAAGCCGCCCCGCCGGTACGAACGAATTTTAAGTAGCGTGAAGTGATGTTCTTCGATCCCGTACCAACGGAGCAGGAACCCTCCTTCGACCGGCCCGAGCTTCCTCCCTGGTCCGCGCCCCCCTCCGTGGAGGCCGGGGCCGTGCTCGCGGTCGAGCGGGTGGTGGCCCGCAGTCCGAACGTCGTGGTGTTGCTCCCGGCGATCCGGGTCTTCAGCACCGGCTGCATGCTGGAGGTGGAGGTCGTGTCCCGGCAGGGTGACCTGTCGGCCCAGGACTGGTGGTACCTGCACATGGGCGGCTCCCCGTTCGCCCAGGCTGCCGGGCCGCGCGGCGCGGATCAGCCGCCCGACTCGCTGCTGCGGCTGGGCGTGCGTTTCGCCGACGGCGCGAAGGCCACCACCGTCGAGCAGCTGCGGAACAGGATGAGTCCCTTCGGCGAGCCGCCGGCCGGCCCCACGCTGGCCTGGTCGCCGGTCGGCAGCGGCATGCGAGGCGGCGAGTTCGGCTTCAGCGATTTCGGGCTGTGGCTGTGGCCGCTGCCCCCGGCCGAGACCTTCGAGTTCGCCGTGGAGTGGCCGCTGGGCGGCATCGAGCTGACCATCGTCGAACTCGACGGCGCGGCGATCGTGTCGGCCGCCGGCCGCTCAGCGCACTACTGGCCCGACGACGACCTGTGAGAACGCCGGAAGGCGGGTGGACGTCCACCCGCCTTCCGTTGGTACCACCGATGAAACCTAGAGCAGGCCGTTCTGGGTGAGCCAGTCCTTGGCGACCGCCTCCGCGTCGTCCTTGTCGACCGCGACGCGCTTCATCAGCGCGACCAGGCCGGCGGTGTCGAGCTTGGCGGAGACCGCGTCGAGGGTCGTCTTCACCGTGTCGTTCACGCCGGCCTTGTTGACCAGGGGCGCGATGTTCTCCGCGGCGAAGGCGCTCTTGTTGTCCTGGAGGGAGACCAGGTCATTGACGATGATCTTCGGGTCGGTGGTGAAGACGTTGCCGACCTGGACGGTGCCGTCCTTGATGGCGTCGGCGGTGGCGTCGCCGGTCTTCTTCCACTCCTTGAACTCCAGGCCGTAGGTGTCCTTGAAGTTCTTCTCCTGGCGGGTCTGGAACTCCGGCGGGCCGCCCACCGAGTAGTTCTTGGCGACCTTGACCAGGTCCTCGATCGTGGTGAGGCCGTCCTTGGTGGCGGTCTCCTTGGTGACGGTCAGCGAGTTGTTGTCCTCGGCCGGAGCGGGGGTGAGGACCTCCAGCTCGGCGGGGAGCTTCTCCTTGAGACCGGCGACGACGTCGTCCTTCGACTTCGCCGTGGTCGTGTTGTCGACGAAGGCGAGGAGGGAGCCGATGTACTCCGGCAGGATGGTCAGGCCACCACTCTTGACCTGGTCGTACAGGACCTCGCGGCTGCCGATGTTGAACTTCTCCTCGACCTGCACGCCCTTGGCCGCCAGGGCCTGGGAGTAGATCTCGCCGAGCAGGACGTTCTCCGGGAAGTTGGCCGACCCGATGACGACCTTCCCCCCGGCCGCCGGCGCCGAGCCGGACCCGGCCGGAGCCGGGGAGGCGGAGGCGCTGGTGAGCGGGTCTCCGCCGCCGCACGCGGTAAGTGTGAGCGCCGCGGACAGGAGGACCGCCGCGGTGCCGATCAGGCGCTTCATGGTGCTATTCCCTTCCAAAACGGGGGGTAGAGAAGACTATCTGATGGTCTGGCGCTCGCTCACCCCCGGGGAGACCGTTACGCGCTGCACCAGAGTGAACCCGAGCTGGACGAGAAGCGCCAGCAGTGCTACGAGGACCGCCCCGCCGATCGTGCTCGGGAAGTTCTTGGTCGCGAGACCGTCGATGATGAAGCGGCCGAGGCCGCCCAGGCCCACGTAGGCGGCCACGGTCGCGGTCGCCACCACCTGGATCGCGGCCAGGCGCAGGCCCAGCAGGATCAGCGGCAGCGCGACCGGCACCAGCACCCGGCCGAGGACCTGCCCGCCGCGCAGGCCCATGCCGTACGCGGCGTCGCGCAGGTCGGGGTCGACCCCGCGGATGCCCTCGTAGGTGTTGACCAGGATGGGCGGCACGGCCAGCGCCACCAGCGGGATGAGCACCGGCAGGATGGTGCCGACGCCCATGAACAGGACGATGAGGACCAGCAGGCCGAGCGTCGGCAGGGCGCGGGCCGCGTTGGCGGTGAGGATGACGAGCATCGCGCCCCTGCCGGTGTGGCCGATCAGCAACCCCAGCGGGATCGCGATCAGCATGGCGAGCAGCAGCGAGAGCCCGGCGAACTCCAGGTGTTCGAGCAGCCGGTTGGGAATCCCGTCGGGTCCCGACCAGCTGGCCGGGTCGCCGAAGAAGTCGATCAGCCAGTTCACACGGCCTCCTCTGCCCGCGACCCGATCAGCCAGGCCACGCGAACGGCCGGAAACCCGCTCCGCCGATCCGTACGAACGGCCCTGAACCCGCTCAGCCGGTCCACGCGAACGGTCAGGGACCCGATCAGCCGGTTCACGCGGACCCCCTTGCCCTCGACCACGGGGTGAGCAGGCGTTGCGCCAGGATCAGCAGCAGGTCGGCGATCCCCGCGAGCACCACGACCAGCACGATACCGACGACGATCGGGGTGTAGAACTGCCGCTGCCAGCCGTCGATGAACAGGTAGCCGAGCCCGCCCCTGCCGACCAGCGCGCCGACGCTGACCAGGCTGACGCTGGCCACCGTGGCCACCCTGAGCCCGGCCAGCACGACCGGTACCGCGATCGGCAGCTCGACCTGGAGCAGCCTGCGCAGCGGGGTGAAGCCCATGGCCACCGCGGACTGCCGCACGTGGTCCGGGACCGAGGTCAGCCCGTCGACGACCGCGGGGATCAGCACCGCCATGGCGTAGAAGGTGAGCGGGACCATCACGGTCGTCCGCGTGGCGAGGCCGGTGATCGGGATGAGCACGATGAAGACGGCCAGCGAGGGCAGCGAGTAGATCACGTTCATGACGCCGACGGTCGGCTGGTAGAGCCAGCGCCACCGCACCCCGGCCAGCCCGAGCGGGAGCGCGATGACCAGCCCGATGAGGATCGGTACCAGCGCCATCACGATGTGGTCCTCGAGCAGGCCCTGGATCGTGGGCCAGTTGCGCCCGATCCAGTCCCAGCGGACCAGCGGTTCCTCACCCATCGACACCTCCCGCGAGTCCGTCCGCGCCTCGGGCGGGTCCGTCCGCGCCCCCTGTGGAGCCGCCCGCACCTTCCGCCGGGGCGTCGGCGCCCCGCGCCGGTCCGCCGGCGCCTCCCGCGACCCTGGTGAGCGCCTTGTCCAGTGACTCGCGGGTGGCGACGCCCACGGCCCTGCCCGCCCCGTCCACCGCGACGGCGTGGCCCGAGGGGGACAGCAGCGTCGCGTCCAGCGCGGCGCGCAGCGAGTCGCGCCCGCTGACGAAGGTCCCGTACGGCGCGAGCTCCACATCGGCGAGGGTGCCCGGCTCGGGCAGGTCCTTGACGGCGGCCCAGCCCAGCGGGCGGCCGTCCTCGTCCGTCACGGCCAGCCACGGCTCCCCGGTGGCGCGCGCCGCGACGGCATCGGTGGTGGCGGGCACCAGCAGGTCGGTACGGAGCCGCACCCCCTCGTCCGAGACGAACGACAGCCGCCGGATGCCCCGGTCGCGGCCCAGGAACTCGCGGACGAAGTCGTCGGCGGGCCGGGCCAGCAGCGTCGCGGGGTCGTCGAGCTGGGCCAGGTGGCCCCCGACGCGGAGCACGGCCACCCGGTCACCGAGCTTGACGGCCTCGTCGATGTCGTGGGTGACGAACACGATGGTCTTGTTCAGTTCGGCCTGGAGCCGCAGGAGCTCCTCCTGCAGGCTCGTACGGACGATCGGGTCGACCGCGCTGAACGGCTCGTCCATCAGCAGCACGGGCGGGTCGGCGGCGAGCGCGCGTGCCACGCCGACGCGCTGCTGCTGCCCGCCGGAGAGCTGGAAGGGATAGCGGTCGGCCATCTTGAGGTCGAGCCCGACCCGTTCGAGCAGCTCCATCGCCCGGTCGCGCGCCTTCTTCTTGTCCCAGCCGAGCAGCAGGGGCACCGTCGCCACGTTGTCGACGATCTTGCGGTGCGGGAAGAGCCCCGCCTGCTGGATGACGTAGCCGATGCCCCTTCGCAGTGTCGGCGGGTCGATGGTCTTGACGTCGACGCCGTCCAGGAGGATCTGGCCCTCCGAGGCGTCGATCATTCGGTTGATCATGCGGAGGGACGTCGTCTTACCGCATCCCGAGGGACCGACGAAGACGGTTATCTCCCCGGTTGGCACCTCAAGGCTCAGATTGTCCACGGCGACGGTCCCGTCGGCGTAGCGCTTGGTGACACCGTTGAATGTGATCATGCGCAACCTCTTGTTTTCGCAGGGTTACGGCCCCCCTGCCCCAACCGTCCCCATGATCCCGCACGGGTCAGCCTATGCCCCACTTCTCCGATCTGTCTTCCAGGCTTTCCCGAACCTGCTCCGAAGCAGATCCACAAGTGTATTTCTCAACAAAAGGGCATTGAGTAGTGCGGGAGGTGCCCATGACTTGACATGATTACCCACATCGCTGGAGTCGATCCCTCTGGCACCGTACGTCACAGGCCTCACAGCCGCCCCGACTCTCCACCACGCTCGCCGAACCACCAGAGGAACCGGTCCCGTGACTCAACCGCTCCTCGGTCAACGCTCGCGCGTCGAACTCATCGCCGAGCTCTATGACCGCCACGCAGCAGGGCTGTTCGCCTACTCCCACGACCAGCTGGGCAACGCGGACTCGGCCTCCGACGTCCTGGTGGCCGTCCTCTCTGGCGTCTCGGACGCCGAACCGCCGCGCGCCGCGCTGTACGCGCTCGCCCGCCGCGAGATCTTCCTGCGTGACATCGTCTACTCGCCCCCCGCCGTCGGTCTCGACCCGGCCGCGGCCCTCGTCGAGCGCGTCCTGGGCGACCTGCGCACGCACCAGCGTGAGGTGCTGTACCTGTCGGGCGTGTGCGAGATGGACGCCTCCGAGCTTTCGTGGGTGCTCGACGTGGCCGTCGACACCGCCGACGAGCTGACGGTGAGCGCCTGCCGCCGCTTCGCCCAGTCGCTGGGCTACGCCCTGGCCTCGGCCAGGGTCCCCGAGAACATGACGGAGGTGTTCGGCGCCCTCGCCGTCGCCCCGGTCCGCGACGTGCTCAACCTCGCCCCCTGGGCCACTCCCCCGGTGGGACTTCGCGCCGCCGTGCTCGGGCCCCAGGCGCCACCCGCCGTTCCTGTCGCCAGACGGTCGATGTCCCCGCTGGTCAGGCAGCTGTGGCCGACGACGCCCGCGTGGCCGCTGCCGCTCGCGGAGACCGGCGTCCCGGCCGGTCCGCCGATCGGCGCCTCGGCCTTCCCCGTCCCTGACCACATGGCGGAGGACCGCTTCCCCGATCCCTTCGCACCGCGGGATCCCGACGCCGTCTCCACCCACGAGGCCACCACGGAGCCGATGCCCAGGCTCGGCGACTCGGTGCTCACCGCCCTGGACACCGCGGCCCTGCGGCCGCGCCGCCGCCTCCAGCGTCCCCGGCCGCGCCGGGCGGCACCGCTGTCGGCCCCGATCCCCGGGGACGTGCTGGACGACGCCCCCGGGCGGGAGGACTTCTTCCGCCCGCTCACCCCGGAGGCACGGGCGGCCCGCGTCCACACCGACAGGCTCGTCGCCGCCGCCCCCCGTACCGAGACGCCGGCCGCCGACCACATCGAGACCCCGGCCTCCGGCCACACCGGGACACCGACCGCGGATCGCACCGGGACGCCGGCCGCGGAGACGCCGCGGAGGCCGGTTCCCGCCGCCGAGACCCCCCGCACCCCGCTCACCGTCGTCCCGCCCCTCGGGAGCCCCGGGCACCCCGGGAATCTCGGAAACCCCGGGCACCTCGGCGACGTGCTGGGCGACGGCCTCGGGGACGTGCTGGACGACGCGCGTCCCCTCCCCGGCTGGCCCCTGCAGACCGACCAGCTCGACGCCCTCGCCGACCGCGAGCACCACCGTCCCGCTCCCGCGCCCTTCCCCGCGCGAGAAGCCGGGCGGCACGCGTCCACCGCCGACGACCGCCCCCGGCTCTCGCTCCCCGTCTGGACCGCCCGGACGGAGAACCCCCCGCCTCCGGCGGAGCGCGCCGAGCCCCCGCTCCCCGCCCCGGCCCCCCCGGCCGCCGGTCCGGCCGGACCCTCCGCCGTCGACTGGTTCGCCGACGCCCCTCCCTCCGGCGCCCGGACCCGTGAGACCCCGACCACCCTTCCCGTCTGGTCCCCCCGGACCGACCACCTCCGCACCCCCGCCGGTCGCGCCCAGTTGCGTCTGCCCCGCTGGGTCATGCGCGAGGACCAGCCCGGCGACGCCCCCGACCGGCCCGCCCCGCCGAACCACACCCTGACGCCGTACGACGCGCCGCCGGACGACGCGGCGACCATGCCGGGGAACGGGTTCGCGGCCATACCCCCGGCACCTCCGGCACCCCCGACATCCCCGGCCTCCGAGCCGTTCGCACCGTACCCGGCGCCCGGGGAGACCGGTACGGCGCTCTCCCCCTCCGGCCGGACCCTGTCCCGCAGGCGCGGGGGGGACCGGGCACCACGCCGCCACAAGGCGATGAAGAACGCGACCCATCACGACTGGGCCTGGGAGGTGATCGGCTTCGTCATCGCGGTGACGATCGCCATGATCGTCTTCTTCGCGGTACCGATGATGACCACCCCGTAGGACCTCCGGAACCCCCGGGCCCCTTCCGTACCGCCGCCCGGCCGCGCCGGTGGTGCCGGGCGCTCAGAGCCAGTGCTCGGTGGCGGCGCGCCAGGCCAGCTGCATGCGGGTCCGGGCGCCGGCGAGTTCCATGATGTTCGAGACGCGCCGCTGCACGGTCCGCTGGCTGACGCCCAGCCGGGTGGCGATCGACTTGTCCGGTACGCCCGCGACCAGCAGCGAGACCAGGGAGAGGTCGTCGGAACCGAGCGGGCAGGACCTCGTCCCCTCGGTGAGGGCACCGTCCTCGGCGATCCGCAACGGCGTCGCCCGCTCCCAGCAGCCCTCGAAGAGGGCGATCAGCGCCTCCAGCAACTGGCCGCCGCGGACCAGCGCCGCCGCCGGTTCGGAGGTTCCCTCCTCCCACACCACCGGGAGCACGGCGACCTCCCGGTCGATGACCGTCAGCCGCACCGGCAGGCGGGGCGCGACCCTGGCCTGCTCGCCCAGTTTGACCCCGTACGCCACGTTGGTCGGCATGTCCTGCTCCTCCAGCAGGGGCCTCTCGTAGATCACCCGATACTCGATTCCGCGGCGCAGCGCGTCCGGCTCGGCGAGGTCCTCCTCCGCGGGCGGCACGACCGCGTGGCCCCGGCGAAGGCAGAGGACCTCGTGGCGGGCGTTCTCCTGCAGGTGGTCGAGGTGTTCCCGGAGCACGACGCGGTTCGGCAGGACCTCGACCAGCCGGCCGGCGTCGCGGCGCCGGGCACCGTCCCGGTACTCCTCCGAGAGCCGATCCACCTCGCGCCGCGCCCAGTCGAGCGCCTGCTGGTGGCGGAGGAGCTGTGAACCCAGCACGATGTCCGGCGCCACGGCCGTGAACCGCCGCCTGCCGGGACCGACCGTCCTGACCAGCCCTCTGACCCGCATGGACACCAGCACCGTCTCGGCCGTCTCGGCGTCGATGCCCAGGTTTCCCACGAGGTCGGCGACCTCCGCCTCCACGGTGGTGACCAGGAACCGGTAGACGCGCTCCTCCACGGGATCGAGCCCGAGGGATTCCAACATGACGCACATGATGACATCCGAAACGCCAGCAAAAGTTACATTCACTGTCTAACCGGACTTATATCGCCATTGTGAATTAACCGGACGCGGGTCATATCGGGCGTGGAACGTACCCGTCCGCGACGGTGGAAAACGAGGGCCGCCGGGGTTGTGACAACCATCTGTCAAGGCTAGTATCACGACAACTCTTAGGAAACTTTCTTAAGAGAAAGTTAAGGCGGGAGCCTTTGCCACCCCCTGGGAAACCGTTTGAACCGACCACGAGCTGCGCGAACCTCGATGACATGAGCCGTCGTCACCCACGCGTCCGGCCAGCCGGACGTCTCACACCGTCCGGCAGCCGTAATGGGAACGGTAATGCGAAGCCTGCCGTCCTTACTCGCCCTGACTGGGTTTGCAAGCCTCTCGCGCGAGCCACTCGCGCCCCGGTCACACGGAATCCCGAACCTCTGCGGCCCCCACCGCACGAAGGAGTGATCAAGTGTTGAGACAGCGCATCATGGCCGCCCTCGCCGCCCTGGCGGTCACGGGCGTGCTCGCGGTCGCCCTGCCGATGGCCTCCGCCTCCTCCGCGTCCTCCGCCGCCGTGGCGGCCTGCGTGACCCCGTGGAACTCCTCGGCGGTCTACACCAACGGCATGACCGCCTCCCACAACGGCCGCAACTGGTCGGCGAAGTGGTGGACCCAGAACGAGGCCCCCGGCACCGCCGACGTGTGGGCCGACCAGGGCGCCTGCGGCGGCGGCACGACGCCTCCTCCCACGGGCAACTGCAACCACCCGAACTGGGCGGCGGGCACCTGGTACCCCGCGGGCAGCATCGTGAAGTACACCAACGGCCAGTACTACCGCGCCAAGAACGAGAACCCCGGCTACGACCCGGTGATCAGCACCTGGTACTGGGAGCCGTACACCTGCGGCGGCACGACGCCTCCCCCCACGAACCCGCCCACCTCGGGCTTCGTCGTGAGCGAGGCCCAGTTCAACCAGATGTTCCCGAGCCGGAACTCGTTCTACACCTACAGCGGCCTGACCGCGGCGCTGAGCGCCTACCCGGGCTTCGCGAAGACCGGCAGTGACACCGTCAGGAGGCAGGAGGCGGCCGCCTTCCTCGCCAACGTCAACCACGAGACCGGCGGCCTGGTCCACGTCGTGGAGCAGAACACCGCGAACTACTCGCACTACTGCGACACGAGCCGCTCGTACG
The DNA here is from genome assembly GCF_040639575.1 of Streptosporangium sp. NPDC023825. Classification (NCBI taxonomy): domain Bacteria; kingdom Bacillati; phylum Actinomycetota; class Actinomycetes; order Streptosporangiales; family Streptosporangiaceae; genus Streptosporangium; species Streptosporangium sp. NPDC023825. The sequence goes on from NZ_JBFAAE010000036.1 coordinate 47,003, forward strand.
GCTGCCCCGCGGGCCAGTCGGCCTACTACGGGCGCGGCCCGATCCAGCTGAGCTGGAACTTCAACTACAAGGCGGCGGGCGACGCGCTCGGCATCAACCTGCTCGGCAACCCGTACCTGGTCCAGAACGACGCGGCGGTGGCCTGGAAGACCGCCCTGTGGTACTGGAACACCCAGAACGGTCCCGGCACCATGACGCCGCACAACGCGATGGTCAACAGCCGTGGCTTCGGCGAGACGATCCGCAGCATCAACGGCAGCCTGGAGTGCAACGGCAGGAACCCCGCGCAGGTGCAGAGCCGGATCAACGCCTACCAGCGCTTCGTGCAGATCCTCGGCACCACCCCCGGCGGCAACCTGAGCTGCTGAGCCGCAGGACGACCGGACCGCCGGTCATCCGGCGGCCGCCGCGCGCCCGGTCTCCGCACCGGGCGCGCGGCCCCGCGGACCGTCCCGCCGGACGCGCGAGCCCGTGAGGCGACGGCTCACCCGGGCGGCTCCACCCGGGCGCCCCCGCGCCGGCCGCGCGGCCTCCGGACCGTCTCACGGGACGCGCGGACCCGCGGGGCACCGCGTCAGTCCGACGACAGGACCAGCCCGCTGGTCGGCACACCCGTGCCGGCGGTGACCAGCACGTTCCGCACCCCGGCCACCTGGTTGGCCGAGGTGCCCCTGATCTGCCTGACGGCCTCGGCGATGCCGTTCATGCCGTGGATGTACGCCTCCCCCAGCTGGCCGCCGTGCGGGTTGACCGGGAGACGCCCGTCGATCTCGATGCCGCCCCCGGCCACGTAGTCGCGGGCCTCGCCGCGCCCGCAGAAGCCCAGTTCCTCCAGTTGGGTGAGGACGAACGGGGTGAAGTGGTCGTACAGGATGGCCGTCTGCACGTCCGAGGGCCCGAGCCCCGACTGTTTCCAGAGCTGGCGGCCGACCACCCCCATCTCCGGCAGGCCGGTCATGTCGTCGCGGTAGTAGCTGGTCATCATCATCTGGTCGGCGCCCGACCCCTGGGCGGCGGCGGTGATCACGGCGGGTGACCTGCGCAGGTCCCTGGCCCGCTCGGCGGAGGTGACCACCAGCGCCACCGCGCCGTCGCTCTCCTGGCAGCAGTCGAGCAGGTGCAGCGGCTCCACGATCCACTTGGACGCCTGGTGCTCCTCCAGGGTGATCGGGCGACCGTGGAACCACGCGGCCGGGTTGGTGGAGGCGTGCCTGCGCATCGCGACCGCCACCCGGCCGAAGTCCTCGGAGGTGGCCCCGTACGCGTGCATGTAGCGCCGGGCGAACATGGCGACCCAGGCGGCGGGGGTCATCAGCCCGTACGGCACGTGCCAGCTCATCTCCAGGCCCTGGGACGAGGGCTCGCCGCCGATGCGGGCGTCGGGCTGGCCGAACCTGTTCCCCGAGCGCTCGTTGAACGCCCGGTAGCAGACCACGGTCTCGGCGACCCCGGTGGCGACGGCCATCGCCGCGTGCAGCACGGTCCCGCACGCCGCGCCGCCGCCGTAGTGGACGCGGGAGAAGAACGACAGGTCGCCGATGCCCACCTCGCGGGCCACGGCGATCTCCTGGTTGGCGTCCTGGGTGTAGGTGACGAGGCCGTCCACGTCCGAGGGCGCGAGACCCGCGTCGTCGAGCGCCGCGAACACCGCCTCGGCTGCGAGCTGGAGCTCGGACCTGCCCGACTGCTTGGAGAACTCGGTCGCGCCGATCCCGGCGACGGCCGTGCTCCCGGAGAAGGAGACCACGGTGGTGGGGGCCTTTCTGTGTTGCCGCGTGTCTGTGTTTCCGCCTTCCCACCGCCGCTGGGCGCGGTCAGCGGGCGGGGAGGGCGAACCTGACGGTGCCCGAGACGTGGTCGCCGAGGCTGACCCCGCCGCGGACCTCGACGGTGAACTCGCCGTCCTCGCAGGCGACCACGCTGCCGGTGAAGGCCAGCCTGTCGCCCGCGTACGCGGGGACGCCGAGTTTGACGTTGATGCCACGGATGATCGCCTCGGGTCCGGCCCAGTCGGTGACGTAGCGCTCGACGAGACCCATGGTGGTCAGGATGTTGAGGAAGATGTCCTTCGATCCCTGTGCCCTCGCGCCCTCGACGTCGTGGTGGACGGGGGTGAAGTCCATGGTCGCGAGCGCGGTCGACACGACCACGGTGGGGCTCAGGTCGATCGCGAGCTCGGGAAGCGGAGCTCCGACCCGCACCTCGTCGTCGGTAAGTGTCCGCATCACGCCTCCAGGGGGACCCACATGGGCAGGATCAGCTCGTCGTCCATCCGGCGGTACGTCAGACGCACCCGCATACCGATACCCACCCGCGAAGCGTCGCAGTCCACCACGTTGCCCACGATCCGCACACCTTCCGGCAGTTCCACCACGGCGACCACGAAAGGGGTCCGGTGTCCCGGAACCGGCGGGTTGTGGTGGACGACGTAGCTGTACACCTCGCCCTCGCCGCTCGCCGTCACGAACGTGCGGGCGGCCGAGCGGCACGAGGGGCAGACCGGTCCCGGCGGGTGGCGCAGCTCACCGCAGTCGGCGCACTTCTGGATCCGCAGCTCGCCCGCGGCGACCCCCTCCCAGAAGAAGGCGGTGTCGGCGTTGATGGCGGGTCTCAGCGGGTACGGCGTGCGCGGGGACGCGTCCCCGCGCGTCGCGGGCGCGTCCTGAGCGGGCCCGTCCTGAGCGGGCGCGGTCCGGGAGGTGGCGTCCCTTTCGGGCGTGAGCCCGTTCCCGCTCGCCGCGGCGCCGTTCCCGCCGGTCGTGCTCGCGTCCTCGCCCGGCCCTCCGGCCCGCTCCCTGGGCAGGAACTTCAGCACCCGGAACAGCATGTCGGCCACGGCCTCGCCGCCGGCGTACCAGGTGACGTTCCAGGTGACGAAGTAGCCCTCGCCGAGCGCGGTCCGTTTCGGCCCGGTGATGCCGGTCAGCCGGGTGGCCGGAACCAGGGACTCGCCGAGCCTCACGTAGCGGTGGTAGGTCTGCTCGCAGTTGGTGGCGACCACGCCGGTGTAGCCGTTGCCGTCCAGCATCGCGAGCACGGCGTCGACCGGCGTGCCCGGCCGTTTCCTCCTGCTCCCGTCCACGCCGGGCATGGTCCAGACCTGGATCATCGCCGGTGGGGCCACGATCCCCCCGTGCACCCCCGCGGCGGCGGCCTCGGGGTCGGTGTAGAGCGGGTTGGCGTCGCCCATGGCGTCGGTCCAGTGCCGGATCATCGGGAGGTTCACCGGGTCCGCCTCCGCGACGCCGAGCACCTCGCCCCCGGCGATCTGCCGCTCGGCCAGGGCGGTGAGCCGTTCGTGCAGGGAGGCGGACTCCGCCGCCGCGGGGGCCGGGTTCGTCGCGGGGGCCGGGTTCGTCGCGGGGACCGGGTTCGTCGGAGGCGTCTCGGTCATCGGGGCGGCCTCGGCAGGCTCAGGCCGAGCATGGCGATGAGCTCGCGCTGGACCTCGTTGACCCCGCCGCCGAAGGTGAGCACCAGCCCGCCCTTGGCGCCGCGGTCGACGCGTCTCATCAGGTCGGCGGTGTCCGGGTCCGACGGGTCGCCGAAGCGGGCCAGGACCTCGCCGACGATCCTGCCGACGTCCTGCAGCCGCTCGGAGCCGTACACCTTGGTGGCCGAGGCGTCGGGGGCGCCCAGCCAGCCGAGGTCCATGTTGGCCGCGACCTGCCAATTCAGCAGCTCGTTGGTCCGGAAGTAGGCGTAGACCTGGCCGAGCGCCCTGCGGACCGCGGGCTCCTCGATCGTGCCGGTGCGGCGGGCCCAGGCCAGGAACCGGTCGTAGGTGTGGGCGAGGTTGCCCGCCGGGCCGAGTGTGACCCGCTCGTGGTTGAGCTGGTTGACGATCAGGTCCCAGCCCTTGTTCTCCTCCCCCACGACCATGTCCACCGGCACCCGCACGTCGGAGTAGTAGGTGGAGTTGGTGTGGTGGTTCCCGTCCATCGTGATGATCGGGGTCCACGAGTAGCCGGGGTCGGAGCAGTCGACGATCATCATCGTGATCCCGCGGTGCTTCTTCGCGTCCGGGTCGGTGCGGGCGGCGAGCCAGATGTACTGGGAGTAGTGGCCGCCCGAGGTGAAGATCTTCTGCCCGTTGACGACGTAGTGGTCGCCGTCGCGGACCGCGGTGGTGCGCAGGGCCGCCAGGTCGGTGCCCGCCCCGGGCTCGCTGTAGCCGATCGCGAAGTGACACTCCCCGGCCAGGATCCGCGGCAGGAAGAACTCCTTCTGCGCCGCCGTCCCGTACTGCATGAGGGTCGGGCCGACGGTCTGCACGGTGATGATCGGGTACGGCACCTCGGCGCGGGCGATCTCGTTGGCGAAGATCTGCTGCTCCAGCGGGCCGTACCCGCCGCCGCCGTACTCCTTGGGCCAGCCGAGCCCGAGCTTGCCGTCGCGGCCGAGGGTACGGCAGTGCTCCATGTAGGCCTGGCCGAAGGGGTCGGTGGAGATCCGCGCGCGCCCCTCGGCGGTGAGACAGGACCCGAAGTACTCGCGCAGCTCGTCGCGGAGCCTCTTCTGGTCGGGAGTCAGGTCGATCAGCATCAGACGAGCGCTCCGATCGTGTCGAGCCGGGCTTCCACCCCGCCCAGCAGGTGGGCGTGGTGCTTGCCCCAGGCGAAGTAGCGGTGCAGCGGGTAGGTCACGTCCACGCCGATCCCGCCGTGCAGGTGCTGGCAGGTGTAGAGCGCCCGCAGCGCCTGGTCGGTCGCGGTCAGGGCGCCGACGGCCAGGTCCACCTCGGCCTCCTCGTCCGCGCCCTCGGCCAGCCGCCACGCCCCGGACCACACGGCCACGTCCAGGGCCCGCCCGGCGATGTAGACGTCGGCGATCTGCACGGTGACCGCCTGGAACTCGGCCAGCGCCCGGCCGAACTGCTTGCGCGTCCTGATGTACTCGGTGGTGAGCGCCAGCGCCCCGGCCAGCACGCCGGAGGTGACGGCGATGTTCCCGGCCAGCGCCAGCCTGCGCAGGCCGTCGGCCGCCGTACCGTCCTCGGCCCCGACGAGCTCGCCCGGGACGGCCTCCAGGGCGAGCGCGGCGGCGGGTTCGCCGGTGGAGGTCGGGACCGGCCGCAGGCCCGCCTGGGCGGGCTCCACCAGGAACAGGCCGACCCCGGTGGCGGTGGCGGCGGGGACCAGGATCCTCGCCGCCTGGGCGGCGTAGGGCGTCGTGCCCTTGGCGCCGTCCAGGACCCATCCGGCGCCGTCCCGGCGGGCGGTCGTGACCGGCGGGGCGGCGAGGTCGCCGAAGTCACGGCCCGGCTCGGAGGGGGCGACGGCCAGGGAGATCTCGCCGTCGGCCAGCGGGGCCAGTGCCTCGCGCTGCTCCCGGGAGCCGTACCTGGCGATCACCTGCGCCGCGACCAGGCTCTGCTCGGCGGGGACCGGGGCCACGTGGGCGCCGATCTCCCGAAGGACGACCGCCATCTCCACCGGTCCGAGTCCCGCGCCTCCGGCCTCCTCGGGCAGGACGGCGCCGAGCAGCCCGGTCCCGGCGAGGGAGCGCCACAGGGCGGTGTCGTAGGACGCGCCGCTCTTCTCGTGGGCTTCGAGCCTGGCCGAGGTCACCTCCTTGCCGAGGAGGTCGACCGCGAGTTTGCGCAGGTCGGTCTGTGTCTCGTCGAGATTGAAGTCCACTGGCGCTCCAGGGTTTCTGTCGGCCGCTTCGCCCTTCGGGAAAGTAGAACAGATTCTATTCTGTGTCCAGAGCCAGCTAATCGCAATAAGTCGCCGCATAACCGCCGCACCGCATATGCCATGTAAGCGTGGGGCATCTTTGTGACTGGCGAGTAACCCATCGGAGTATCCGGAAATCAGATAACGTGTTCTTATGCGCACCTCGCATGTGACCACCGATACGCCGGTCACCCCGCACCGGACCGGAAGGCACGCCCCGAGCGACGCCGATCCGGCCATGACCGAGGGGGCATCCGGCATGCAGAGTGAATCGGCGTCCACAGGCGTCCGCACCAGGAGCCAGCACCAGCGGCGCAAGCGCATCGTCCAGGCCGCCGCCGCCCTCGCCTCGCGGGGCGGCGTCGAGGCGATGCAGATGCGGACCGTCGCCGAGCGTGCCGGGGTCGCGCTCGGCACGCTCTACCGATACTTCCCCTCCAAGATGGATCTCGTCGTCGCCGTCGTCGGCGAGGAGATCGACCTCCTCGAGACCAGCATCGAGCGCCGCCCGCCCAACGCCACCACGGCCTCGGGCCGGGCCGTCGACGTCCTGATGCGCGCCACCCGGGGCCTGATGCGCGAGCCCGAGCTCGCCGACGCGCTCATCCGCTCGTTGATCATGGCCGATGTCGACATACCGTTCGGCGACCGCATGGCGGGCCTGCTGCTCCGCGTCGCCGGGGACGACCTCACCGTCGAGACCGCCACCGAGGAGCAGTTCGCCCTGGCGGGCTCGCTGTCCAGCGTCTGGGTGCACGAGCTCATGGAGATGCTCAGGGGCCGGCGCACGTACGAGCAGATCCAGCGCCGCATCGAGATCGCCGCCGGACGCCTGCTGGCCGACTTCCGGTCCTCCCCCTCCGGCTGAGCCCGTCCCCGCCCCGCCGGAGGCCTCGCGTTCCACCGGCACTGTTCGCCGGAGGCCCCGTGTCGCCGGAGGCGCCGTTCGCCGGAGCCTCCCTGCCACCGGAAACCCCGCCGCTCCTTCCGCCTGAAACTAGAACCCGTTACAGTCGGTGGCGGAAGCGACTAGAGCGACGTTCTGGAGCGACGCGCGGACGGGCGGATCGGCGGGAACGGCCGCCCGGCGGCCGCGAGCTCCGACCCGGATGGCGAGGAGATCGTTATGGGTGCGGTGATCGTCGAGGCCGTGAGGACCCCGATCGGCAGGCGCAACGGATGGCTCGCCGGGCTGAAGCCGCAGGCGGTCCTCGCCGCGGCGCTCAACGGCCTGATCGGCAGATCGGGCATCGATCCCTCCGCCGTGGAACAGGTTTTCGCCGGATGCGTCACGCAGTCCGGGGAGCAGGGCGGCCATGTCGGGCGGCACGCCTGGCTCTACGCCGGGCTGCCGTACCAGACGGGCGTGACCACGGTCGACGCGCAGTGCGGCTCCTCGCAGCAGGCAGTGCACCTGGTCGCGGCGCTCATCCAGGCCGGGGTCATCGACGTCGGCGTGGCCTGCGGCGTCGAGGTGATGAGCCGGGCGCCGCTCGGTTCCAACGTGCTGCCCGCCGATCCCCGGCCCGACGACTGGGCCGTCGACCTGCCCGACCAGTTCACCGCCGCCGAGCGGATCGCGCGGCGGCGCGGGCTGACCCGCGAGCGGCTCGACCGGTTCGGCGCCAGGTCCCAGCGCCTGGCCGCGGAGGCGTGGGCCCAGGGACGCTTCGACCGGGAGGTCGTCCCGGTGACCGCGCCGGTGCTCGGCCAGGACGGGGAGCCCACCGGCGAGACCCGCGTCGTCGACAGGGACCAGGGACTGCGCGAGACCACCGTCGAGGGGCTGGCCGGGCTCAGGCCCGTCATGGGCGAGGACGGCATGCACACGGCGGGCACCTCCTCGCAGATCTCCGACGGCGCGGCGGCGGTGCTCCTCATGAGCGAGGAGGCCGCAGCCCGGCACGGCCTGCGGCCCCGGGCCCGCGTCCTCGCCCAGGCGCTCGTCGGCTCCGAGCCGTACTACCACCTGGACGGGCCGGTGGACGCGACCGCCAAGGTGCTGGCCGCGACCGGGATGAGTATGGCCGACATCGACAGGTTCGAGGTGAACGAGGCTTTCGCCTCGGTGGTCTTATCCTGGTCCTCGGTGCACAAGCCGGACATGGAACGGGTCAACGTCAACGGCGGCGCCATAGCGCTCGGCCATCCGGTCGGAGCGACCGGATCCCGACTGATCACCACCGCCCTGCACGAGCTTGAGCGGTCCGGCTCCTCGACCGCGCTGGTGGCGATGTGCGCGGGCGGGGCGCTCGCGACCGCGACCGTCCTGGAGCGCCTCTGAGCGGCGTCGCCGCCCCGGGGCGGCCGTGGACGGCGCCGATCCCCCGGAACGTCCTGAGCGGCACCGCACGAGGAGCACCACCGTTGACATACCGCAGGCCGCACAAGGAGCACCACCGTTGAAATCCCTCCGCAGGCCGTACAGCGAGCAGCGCCCGTTCGACACCGGCGGCGGGGTGTGGAGCGTGCCCGTCCCGATCCCGGGCAACCCGCTCGGCTACACGCTCGTCTACGCGGTCGAGTCCCCCGCCGGTCCCGTGCTGGTCGACGCGGGCTGGAACGCGCCCGAGGCGTGGCTGGCGCTGCGCGACGGGCTGGGGGCGGTCGGCATGGACGTCCGCGACGTGCGCGGGGTGGTCGTGACGCACTTCCATCCCGACCACGCCGGGCTGGCCGGTCAGGTCAGGGAGGAGTCCGACGCGTGGATCGCCATGCACGAGGCCGACGCCGCGCTGATCGGTTTCATGCGGAACTTCCAGGGGGACGCGCACCGCGACTTCCAGGCCGACATGCTGCGCCGGGCGGGAGCGGGTGCCGTCGAGGTGGAGGAGGTGACGGGGAACCGGCCGCAGCCGCCCGCGGTACCCGACCGCGTCCTCACCGACGGCGACCTGATCGACCTGCCGGGGCGCAGGCTCCGGACGATCTGGACGCCCGGTCACACGCCCGGCCACGTCTGCCTGCACCTTGAGGACGCCGACCGGATCTTCACCGGGGACCACGTGCTGCCGGCGATCACACCGCACATCGGGATCTACCCGTACGACCGTGCGGACGTGGATCCGCTCAGCGACTTCCTGGAGTCGCTGGAGAAGGTGAAGGGCCTGGGCCGGCTCGAAGCCCTCCCCGCCCATGAATGGATATTTCAGGACACGGGGGCTCGGGCGACGGAGATCGTCGTCCACCACGAGGAGAAGCTCCGACGGCTGGCCGCCCTGCTCGCCGAGGCCGAAGGACCTCTCACCATCTGGGAGATAGCCGGACGTATGACATGGAATCGCCCGTGGGAGGACTTTCCTCCCGTGCTGCGCGGGATGGCGGCCGGGGAGGCGGCGGCCCACCTGCGCACGCTGGAGGTCCGCGGAATCATCCACCGTGTGACGGGGGTGGATCCGGTCCGGTTCGCCATACACTCATAGACATCGGATGTCTGGCGCGACCTGAGGACGGTGCAGAGTGGCGGTCACCGACGCCGCTATCGACAAGATCAAGCAGATGATCCTGTCTGGCGAGCTCGCCCCGGGCAGCAGGCTGCCCAAGGAGGCCGACCTGGCCGATCGGCTCGGCCTGTCGCGCAACTCGCTGCGCGAGGCCGTCAGGGCCCTGGCCCTGATCAACGTGCTGGACGTGCGCCAGGGCGACGGCACGTACGTGACCAGCCTGGAGCCGAGGCTGCTGCTCGACGCGATGTCGTTCGTGGTCGACTTCCACCAGGACGACACCGTGCTGCAGTTCTTCCAGGTCCGGCGGATCCTGGAGCCCGCGGCGACCGCGATGGCGGCGACGCACATGTCCGAGTCCGAGGTCGCCGAGCTGCGCAAGATCCTCGACGAGCTGCCCCCCGACCCGAGTGTCGAGCAGCTGGTCGCCAACGACCTGGAGTTCCACCAGCGCATCGCGGCGGGCTCGGGCAACGCGGTGCTGTGCTCCCTCATCGAGAGCCTCTCGGGGCCCACCACCAGGGCCAGGATCTGGCGGGGCCTCACCCAGGAGAACGCCCTGGAGAAGACCCGCGAGCAGCACACCGCGATCTGCGACGCCATCGCCGCCCGCCAGCCGGAGGTGGCGCGGGCCTGGGCCACGGTCCACATCGCCGGCGTCGAGGAGTGGCTCCGCAGCGCCCTCGCCTGACGGTCCCGGCGGTCGTCCCGCGCGCGGTGGCGATCCCGCCGGGGGCCGGCACGAACGCCCTGAATCCGGGTGAGCGCCCGGCTCGGATGTACGCCGGACCCAGGTGTGCGCCCGGGTCAGGTGAGCGCCTCGCGGCTGCGCCGCAGGAAGTCGCGCTCGGCTGCGTTGCCGGTGCGGGCGATCGCCTCCTCGTAGGCCCGCGCCGCCTCGGTGGTGCGGCCCAGACGCCGGAGCAGGTCGGCGCGGACGGCGTGGAACAGGTGGTAGCCGCCGAGGTCGAGACCGTCGACCAGGGTGAGCGCCGCCTCCGGCCCGTCGACCTCGGCCACCGCGACCGCGCGGTTGAGGGCCACCACCGGGTTGGGGGCCAGGGCCAGGAGCAGGTCGTACAGCGCCAGGATCTGCCACCAGTCGGTGAGGGCCGCGGTCGGCGCGTCGCTGTGGACGGCGTTGATCGCGGCCTGGATCTGGTACGGACCCGGCCGGTCGCGCCGCAGGCACCACCGGACGACGGCCTGGCCCTCGGTGATCAGGTCGCGGTCCCAGCGGCCCCGGTCCTGGTCCGCCAGCAGCACCAGGTCGCCGTCCGGCGTGGTGCGGGCGGCCCGGCGGGAGTCGACGAGCAGCATGAGCGCGAGCAGCCCCATGACCTCGGGTTCGCCGGGCATGAGCTCGGCCAGGAGCCGTCCCAGCCGGATGGCCTCCGCGCAGAGGTCCTCGCGGATCAGCCGCTCGCCCGAACTCGCCGTGTGGCCCTCGTTGAAGATGAGGTACACCACGGCCAGGACGGCCCGCAGCCGGTCCGGGAGATCGGCCTCGGCCGGGACACGGTACGGGATCCCCGCGTCCCGGATCTTGTTCTTGGCCCGGACCAGGCGCTGGGCCATGGTCGGCTCGGGCACCAGGAAGGTCCTGGCTGTCTCGGCGGTGGTGAGCCCGCCCAGCAGCCGCAGGGTCAGCGCGATCCGGGCGTTGGCGGCGAGCGCGGGATGGCAGCAGGTGAAGATCAGGCGGAGCCGGTCGTCGCGCACGGCGCCCTCCTCCAGAGGTTCGTCGGCGGCGTGCAGCAGGACCGCCTGGGCGTGGCGGTCCTGGCGGGTCGCCTCCCGCCGGAAACGGTCGATCGCCCGGTTGCGCGCGGTGGTGATGATCCACCCCGCCGGGCTCGGCGGCAGGCCGGTGGAGGGCCACCGGCCCGCCGCCACGGTGAACGCGTCCTGGACCGCCTCCTCGGCGAGGTCGATGTCACCGAGGAGGCGCACCAGGACCGCGACCGCGCGCCCGTACTCGGCACGGAACACGCGCTCGATCTCCGCGGCGGGGACGCCCGGCATACCGGAGGTCAGCCGTCCACCTCACCCTGGAACGGCCGCACCTCGATGGGGAGGAGCCCGATCGCCAGGGCGAGCCTGCGACCCCATTCGAGCGCCGCGTCGAGGTCGGGCGCCCTGATGACCGTGAACCCGCCGAGGTGTTCCTTGCCCTCGGCGTACGGGCCGTCGGTCATGAGCGTGTCGCCGTCCTTGACCCGGACCACGGTCGCCGTGTCCGGGGAGTGCAGGCCGCCGGAGAAGACCCATGCGCCGGCGTCCTGCATCTCCTGTTCCAGGATCTCCAGATTCCGGGCGATCGGCCCCAGCACCTCGGGACCGGGAGAACCTCCGCCGGGCTGGTAAACGCTGAGCAGATACTGTTTCATCGCGCGTGCCTCCTGGACGACCGGTGCGGCGCCGTCGCCGCCTTCCTACCTGTCACACGAACGGCGCCGGGCGGATTCGACACCGGGCGCGGGCGTCCTTCGAAGATATTTCCCCCCGAGCCGCCGGGCGAAGACCTCACGACCACGGGCCCCGAAGGACCATCGGGGGGAAAATGCTTTCCTCAGGCAATATATTGACCGAGTAAAGATTCTTGCCCGGCTCCCCGGCCGAACGATTGGAGTACGCCATGCGCATCGGTGTCGCACTGCCCACCGATCACACGCGACTGTCCGCCGAAGCCAACTCCGTCGACACCCTGATCGGCGAGGTGAGGGAACTCGCCGACGCGGGGCTGACCTCGGCCTGGTTCACCCAGCGGTTCGACCACGACGCCATCACGGTGGCCGCGCTGGCCGCGCGCGAGGTACCCGGCATCGACGTGGGCACCGCGATCGTGCCGATCTACCCCCGGCACCCGATCGCGATGTCGATGCAGGCCCAGACCGCGCAGGCGGCCGGCCACGGACGCTTCACGCTGGGTGTCGGGATGTCGATCAAGTCGTTCGTCGAGGAGGCCTACGGGATCGCGCCGCACCCCAGGGTCCGGCACCTGCGGGAGTACCTGCGGGTGCTGCGCGACCTCTTCGAGAAGGGCACCGCGAACCTGAACGGCGAGACGCTGGTCGCCAGGACCCCGCTGCCGGTGAGCGTGCCGGGCGCGCGGCCGCGGGTGCCGGTGCTGGTCGCGGCTGCGGGCGAGCAGACCCTGCGCGCCGCGGGCGAGCTCGCCGACGGCGCGTTGCCGATCCTGTCCGGCCCGCGCACGCTGGCCGAGTACACCGTGCCGACCATCACCCGGTACGCGGAGGCGGCCGGGCGACCGGCGCCCCGGGTCGCCGCGATCGTCTCCGGCGTGGTGACCGCCGACGTGGCGGGCGCCCGGGCCCGCGCGGAGAAGAACATGGGGTACTACGGGACCATCCCGTCCTACCGCGCGGCGCTGGACCGCGAGGGCGTCGGCCATCCCGCCGACCTGGTGGCGATCGGGGACGAGGAACTCCTCGCGGGCCAGGTGGCCGCGTACTTCGAGTCGGGCGTGACCGAACTCGTCTACACCCAGACCGCGATCGGTTCCGCGGAGGACGAGCGCCGTACCTGGAAACTGCTCGGCGAACTGGCCGCGAGATACCGGCGCGAACCGGCCGGTGCCGGGCCGGCACCCGTTCCGGGAACCGGCGCGTCGTAGACGGCGCCCGCCGGCTCATCACGATTCCCGGGTCGAACCTGGCGTCCTCGGCAGCGGTTTCAGGGGTGGGAGAGTCCGCGTCTCAAGCCTGGCGTCCTCGGCGGCGCTTTCAGGACCGGGAGGGATCCGCGCCGACCGCGGTGTGCCGGCGGTAGTGGCGTGCGGCTCGGGCCCTGTTGCCGCACGACGGCTTGCACCACTCCTGCCGGCCGTGCTGCTTGACGAAGTAGCGGACGCAGCGCGGCGCGGTACAGATCGTCGGACCGGCCGTGACCTGGACCCTGCGCCTGCCCTGGGAGGGCGACGAGGTCGCCGACCTCGACCAGCCGCCCGGCCTGGCCTTCCACGTCCTGGACGACGACCGCCGCGTGACCACCCACTACCGCGTGGTCCCCTGAGCTTCCCGACGGCTCTCGACCTCGGAGACCTCGTGGGAGACCTCGTGCCACGCCCCTACGCCGTCGCCGGGCTCCTGGTGGCGATCCTCCCCCTGATCGCCACCCCCGGAGCGAGCCTGGCCCTGCTGGTCCGGCAGGTCACCGAGGGCGGCCGCGGCCGGGCCGTGCCCGTCGTCCTCGGCACGGCCACCGGCCTGTACGTCCATGCCACGCTCGCCGTGGCCGGCCTGTCCGCCCTCGTCACGCACTCCAGCCAGGCCTTCACCGCCGTCAAGCTCGCGGGGGCGGCCTATCTCGTCGGCCTGGGCGTCTGGACCTGGCGTTCGACCGTGCCCTCCGTGCCCTCCGCGCCCTCCGCGCCCTCCGCCTCCCCGCCGCTCTCCCGGTCTCACCGGCGCCTGCCGGAACTCCCGGACTCCATCTACCTCCAGGCGCTCCTCGCCGACGTCCTCAACCCGAAGGCGGCCTCTGTCTACCTGACTCTGATGCCCCAGTTCGTCACCCCCGGCGAGCCGCTCGGGGGCCAGATCCTCATCCTGGCCACCGCCCACGCACTTACTGATCGCGCTCTGGCTCCTCGGGTGGACGATCCTCGTCGGCAGGGCCGCACACGCCCTGCGGAGCCACCGCTTCACGGAGCTCAGCGCCAAGGTCACGGCGGTCGTGCTCATCGCCCTGGGCGTCCGGTCCGCCACGGCCTAGCCGGAACCTCAACGGTTTCGCGACACCCCCGCCCGCGTTCCGGGTACCCGTCGCGGAGCGGCACCGGTGGAACGGTCCGCAGGACGAAAACCGAGACACAGGCGGAAAATGGCCCCCGATGCCCTACCCCTGACGGCACAGCGACCGGCGGCGATTCCGGCAGCACGGAAGGTCTGGAGCACAGTGTCCATCGGGGCGAAATTACAGCAGACCGTAAGGTGCGCCCCTAAATCCCCATTAGGACTAGACAAAAAGGATTCCATGAACTTTTCAGACGGTTTTCATGTCACCCTATAAAAGGGTTTTTTGAGATTCTGTAGCGATCTCATGACACTCCGAAACTCGGTCTATAACCTTGGTCGGCATGCGAGAGCCCGACAGCTCCTATGTGCGAAGAAAAGCATGCAGAGCAACCGAAACGCCCTGGTTATGCATATCAGACGACGTGATACTTACTCACCACACGTTTGACATGGGCCACTTCTTCAATGAGCCAAGATACGAGACGGAGCGAGAGGTCTCCCTCTTGACCGGCCAGCTCTCCGTGGAAGCCGCCAGCCGATACCGAAGAAAAATAGTAAATGCCAGAGATCTTGAGCTGGCCGCAGTAAGGTGCACCACAGCAGGTAAGCTCCGAAGCGGAGGGTTCGCCGTGGTCCACACACCAGGACGCATACTCGCAGAGTGTGATGCCGCAGGCCAACACGTCTCGGTAATCTGGCCGGCGGAAGATCCTCTCAACGTGCAGAAGATTCCCTGGCCCCCCACAGTGACGAAGAGCTTCGTCGAGTGCTTCAATGGGTACATAGAAGACGGGAGGTAAAGCGGATGAATCTGGACTTAATGATCAAGCGTGGACAATTTCCTTGGCGTCCCAGGCCGGAGGCGACAGAACTCGACGTTTGGCATGAGTATGAGATCCCGCTGACAGGAACCTTCCGCCTGGGCGGCCAACCGGTGTTGTTCACCCAGGTCCTGGAAAGTTCTCACGGCCTCTCCGCCTGGGCCTACGTGTGCCTTGAGCCCGAGGAGGGCGATGAGGCTTCCATGATCACTTTTGCGTCGACAGACGAGATGCGAGAGTTCGTGGAGGCCAAGTTCCGGGGCAGGGAGGCAGTGCTCACGCTGGCCAGGGATGATCGAATCATCGACCAGTGGACGCGCAGCAGGGTAAAGGAAGATCTCTCATCCACTTTTGAAGACTTCCTCAACGGCATCATACGAAGTGTCAATGAAGTCTCAGACCCGGAGCAGCGTATCCGCGCCAAGTTCGCAGGCCTGGAGGCCGCAGGATCCGAGCTCGCGCCGGCATAGCCTTCTCGGAGTCGAAGACCCTCGCCGCACCGTCATCCGAGCGATCCGATGCGCAAACGGCTTCAGTGGACGTGGCGAAGACCGAGGGCGAAAAATGGCCAGTGACCGAACCGCATGCGTTCGCACCGAAGTAACCCTACGAACGCCTCGCGGTGTCACTTTCACCGGCGGACCTGGCGTCACAGCGGCCGCGTGAGGGTGTCGATGCGTCGGGGCGCGTCGACACCTCCGCGCAGCACCCCGGCACAGATATGACATCGTCCCCAGCCGCGAGATGGACGCTCGCCACCAAAGCCCTCTCGTTCTCTGGGCGATTGGCAGGATGAGGACACAACACGGACCGCCTCATCAACGAGTTCAACGAGGGCGGTTCATCGTTGTCCCGGTCTTTTCACCGGACCATGGCGCCGCCCGTAGTCCAGTCCGGATTCCACGTCATTCACTGAAGACCGGACGTTCTACCAGGGAAGCTCAGGGAATCAGGCCCTCGGCGGCCAGGTCGGCCCACAGTGCCTCGGGGACGGGCTTGGCGGTCAGTTCCGCATTGCGGGTGACCTCCGCGGCGGAGCGGGCGCCGATGACCACGCTGGCGACGGTGGGGTGGCGCAGGGGGAAGGCGAGGGCCGCCTGGGGGAGGGTGACGTCGTGGCGCTCGCAGACGGCGGCGATGCGGCGGGCGCGCTCCAGGAGCGGGCCGGAGGCGGGGGCGTAGTCGTAGGTGCCCGACGGGTCGTGGGTGGCCAGCAGGCCGCTGTTGAACACCCCGGCGGCGAGCACAGCGACACCGCGCTCGGCGCACAGCGGCAGCAACTCCTCCTCGCCCGACTGGTCCAGGAGGGTGTAGCGCCCGGCGAGCATGACCGTGTCGACCTCGGTCTCGCGGACGAACCGGGCGAGCATCCCCGCCTGGTTCATGCCGACCCCGACGGCCTTGACGACGCCCTGGTCGCGCAGTTCGGCCAGGGCCGGGTACGCCTCGGAGACGGCCTGCTCCCAGTGGTCGTCCGGGTCATGGATCAAGGCGATGTCGACCGCGTCGAGGCCGAGCCGCTCCAGGCTCTCCTCCAGCGACCGCAGCACCCCGTCGCGCGAGAAGTCCCACACCCGGCGCAGGTCGGCGGGGACGTCGAAGCCCTGGTCGTCCCGGCCGAAGGGTCCCTCGCCGGTGGCGGGCACGAGCAGGCGGCCGACCTTGGTGGACAGGGCGTAGGAGTCGCGGGGCCTCTCCGCCAGGGCGGCGCCGAGGCGCCGTTCCGACAGGCCGAGCCCGTAGTGGGGCGCGGTGTCGAACAGGCGGACCCCCGCCTCGTAGGCCGCGTCCACCGCCGCGCGCGCCGTGTCCTCGCCGACCTCCGAGAACAGGTTCCCGATCGGGGCCGTACCGAAGCCGTATCTACTGACCTGCACCGCTCGCTCCGTTCTGTGCGGCTTCATGGCTCTCATGCCGCTTGATGCCTTTTTATCGCTTCACGCCGTGCGGGTACCGCATATTTCCACACGTGTCCGTGCGGGCTCCACCGCCCGTACGGCCTCGTGGTCTCGCGCGGGCCTCGCGCCCGTACGGCTTCACGTCCCCGTACGGGCTGCGCGTCCGCGCGGCTCCCGCCCCTGCCAGAGGCTCCCGCCACCCGCCGAAGGCTCTCGCCCCGGTCAAAGACTCCCGCCCCTGCGCCAGAGGCTCGCGTCCCTGTCGAAGGAGCCGCGTCAGTCTTGGGCCTTGCCGCCCGCCAGACGGCTGATCATCAGGGCGACCAGGATGATCGAGCCGTAGACGAGCTGCTTCCACTCGCCGGGGACGCCCTTCAGGGTGAGGATGTTCTCGACGAGGCCGATCACCAGGACGCCGGTGAGCGCGCCGAGGATCGTGCCCTTGCCACCGTCCATGCTGACGCCGCCGATGACGGCGGCGGCGAAGGCCATGAAGATCCAGCCGACGCCCTGGTTGGCGCTGATGCCGCCCAGCCGGCCGGTCTCCAGCACTCCGGCGAGCGCGGCGACGATCCCGCCGATGACGAAGACGACCCAGACGACCCGCTCGACCCTGATGCCGGCCGCGCGGGCGGCGTCGGCGTTGCCGCCGATGGCGTAGAGCGAGCGGCCGGCCCGGAAGTAGGCGAGGGCGACGATGGCCACCGCGAAGAGGACGCCGGTGATCCAGATGGCCGCCGGCAGGCCCAGCCAGCGGGCGCTGCCGAGGTAGAGGAACGACTCGGGCAGCTCGAACAGGCTCTTGCCCTGGGTGAGACCCAGCTGGAGACCGTGCACGACGATCATCATGGCCAGCGTGACGATGAAGGCCGACAGCTGGAACCGCAGGATCAAAAAGCCGTTGAAGGCGCCGACCAGGCCGCCGATCAGCAGGCACAGCGGGATCGCCAGGATGGAGGGCAGCTCCAGGCCGAACCCTCCGGCCGCCACCGGGATGACGAGCATCACGCCGACGGCGGGCGCCATGCCGACCGTGGACTCCAGCGACAGGTCGAACTTGCCCGCGATCAGGATCAGCGCCTCGGCGAGGACCACCAGCGCCAGGGCCGACTGCTGCTGCAGCACGTTGGTCAGGTTGCCCGTGGTGAGGAAGACCGGGTCCACGAAGGAACCTGCGATCAGCAGAACGACGATCACCGGGACCAGGGTGAGGTCGCGGAACCGCCCGAGCTGGATGCGGCGGCCCTGCGGGGCCGCCAGCACGGGCGGGGGGGTCTTTGTCGTGGTCATCAGTGGTCGATACCTTCCATCGCCGCCACCAGCTCGTTGTCGGTCCAGCCGCGCGGCACGTCCTTGACGATCCTGCCGTGGAACATGACGAGAACGCGATCGCAGATTCGCAGGTCGTCGAGCTCGTCGGAGACCAGTACGGCCCCCGCCCCCCGCTCGGCCGCGTCCTCCACGGCGCCGAGCAGGGAGTGCTTGGCCTTGACGTCCACCCCGGCGGTCGGGTTGATGACCACGAGCGCGTTCGGGTCGTCGGCGAGCGCCCTGGCCAGCACCACCTTCTGGGCGTTGCCGCCGGACAGGTCGGCCACCTGCTGGTCGGGGCCCGTCGTCTTGATGTCCAGCAGGTCGATCATCCGGGTGCCGTGCTCGCGGCGGCGGGCCGGGGAGACCACGCCGTAGCGGCCGAGCTTGTGGGCGATCGGGATGGTCGCGTTCTCGGCGATCGACAGCAGCGGCACGAAACCCTGGTGGTGCCTGTCCTGGGGGACGAACCCGAGCCCGGCGCGGAGCGCGGAGGGCACGTCGCCCTGCCTGATGTCGGTGCCGTTGACGGTCACCGTCCCGGTGTCGGCCCGGTGCAGGCCGACCAGGGTCTCGGCGAGACCGACCTTGCCGCTGCTGCCGGAACCGGCGAGACCGACGATCTCCCCCGCCCTGACGGTGAGGTCCACGTCCTCGTAGCGCCCGGCGAGGCTGAGCGTCCGCGCGGACAGCACCACGGGGGCCGAGGAGGCGACCGTCCGGGTGCGGTACTCGTAGGCGGCGGTGGCCTCGCCGGTCATCGCGTCCACGAGCCGGTCGTGCGGCAGGTCGCCGACGGGGGCGGTGACGATGTGCCGGGCGTCGCGGAAGACCGAGACGCTCTGGCAGATCTCGTACACCTCCTCCAGGTGGTGGGAGATGAACATCATCGTGACGCCCTGCTCCCGCAGGGAGCGCATCCGGTCGAAGAGCCGCTGGATGGCCGGGCCGTCGAGCTGCGCGGTGGGCTCGTCCAGGATGATGAACCGGGCGCCGAACGACAACGCCCTGGCGATCTCCAGCAGCTGGCGCTGCTCGACCCCCAGGTCTCCGGCCATGGTCTCCGCGTCGACGTCCACGCCGTACTGCTCGAGCAACTGGCGGGCCCGCGTGCGGAGGCTCCGCCAGCTGATCCTGCCCCGCTCTGTCTGGCGGTTCAGGAAGAGGTTCTCCGCGACGGACAGGGTGGGGATGATCGTCGACTTCTGGTAGACGCACGCGACCCGTCGCCGCCAGGCGTCCCGGTCGGCCGGCGGCGGCGCGGGCTGCCCGGCGAAGCGGACCTCACCCTCGTCGGGGCGCTGGAGCCCGGTCAGGATCGACACCAGCGTGGACTTGCCCGCGCCGTTCCTGCCGACGAGCGCGTGCGTCTCCCCCTCGGTGATGGCGATCCCGGCACCGTTGAGCGCGGTGGTCGGGCCGAAGCGCTTGGTGATCCCGAGCGCCTCGACTGCCTTGACGGAAGATGTCATCACTTGACCTGGTTGCCCCAGAGAGCCTGGTCGTCCACGTTCTCCTTGGTGACCAGGGGAGCGGGGAGCTGGTCCTCAAGACCGTTCGGCAGCTGGATGATCGTGCTGTCGTGGTCGGTCGGGCCGGGCTGGAAGGTCTTGCCCTCGGCCGCGGCCTTGGCGTAGAAGAGCGCGTACTTGGCGTAGAGGTCGGCCGGCTGGGAGACCGTGGCGTCGATCTCGCCCTTGCGGATCGCCTCGAACTCCTGCGGGATGCCGTCGTTGGAGATCACGAAGACGTGCTTGGGGTCCTCCGGCGGCACGATCAGGCCCTTGGCCTTGAGCACCTGGAGGGTGGGGGCGAGGTGGACGCCTCCGGCGTGCATGTAGACGCCCTTGATGTCCGGGTGCTGCTCGAGGCGGGTCTGGAGCATGGAGGCGGCCTTCGTGCCCTCCCACTCGGTCGGCTCCTCGAAGACCGTGATGCCGGGGAACTTGTCCTTCATGCAGCCGCGGAACGCCTCGGCCCGGTCACGGCCGTTGATCGACGAGAGCGCGCCCATGAGCTGGACGACCTTGCCCTTGCCGCCGAGCTTCTCGCCGAGGAACTCGCACGCCTTCGTGCCGTACGCCTTGTTGTCGGCGCGCACGACCATGTAGACCTTGCCCTTGTCGGGGCGGGTGTCCACGGTGACGACGGGGATGTTCCTGCCCTCCAGCGACTGCAGCGTGGAGGCGATGGCACCGGTGTCCTGCGGGGCCATGACGATCACCTTGGCGCCCTGGCCGGTCAGGGCCTGGGTGTTGGCGACCAGCTTGGCCACGTCGTTCTGGGAGTTGGTCGGCGGCATCAGGTCGACGCCCAGCTCGGTCGCCATCTGGGGGACGTACTTGTTGTACGAGTTCCAGAAGTCGGAGTCGGTGCGGGGGAAGTCGATCCCGATCTTGCCGCCCGCGGGGGCGGCGGCCGCGTCACCGCTGGGCTGGGCCGCGGTGGTGGGCTCCGACGATCCGCAGGCGGAGAGGGTGAAGGAGATCGCGAGCAGTGCCGCACCTGTCGCCGCGGGTCCGATTTTCATACCGTTGCCTCGATTCAAAGCTGTATGGGGGGTGAATTATTTCTCGGCCGTTTTCTCGACCGGCACGGGGAATCCGGTCATGACTTCGGCCGGAGCCTGAGCCCCTGCATACCGCCGTCCACGGCCAGGACCGTGCCGGTGGTGGCCGCCGCGAGCGGGCTCGCGAGGTAGGCGATCGCCGCGGCGACCTCCGGGGCGCTCACCAGGCGGCCCATCGGCTGGCGGCCCTCCAGGGCCGCCCGCTCGGCCGCCGGGTCCTGCGCCGCGTCGAGCAGGCGCTGCACCCACGGGGTGTCGGCGGTGCCGGGGTTGACGCAGTTGACCCGGATGCCCTCGCGGACGTGGTCGGCCGCCATCGCCAGGGTCAGCGACTGGATGGCGCCCTTGGACGCGCTGTAGAGCGCCCGCTGGGGCAGTCCCGCCGTCGCCGCGATCGAGCAGGTGTTGACGATCGCGGCGTGCGCCGAGCGGCGCAGGTGCGGCAGGCTCGCCCGGGTGACCCGGACGATGCCCAGGACGTTGACGTCCAGGACCCTGGACCACTCCTCGTAGGGGTTGTCCTCGATCGTCCCGGCGGCGCCGATCCCGGCGTTGTTGACCAGGATGTCCAGGCCGCCCAGCTGCTCGACGGCCTGGGCGACGGCCGCGTTGACCGCCTCCTCGTCGGTGACGTTCGCCGTGACCTCGACGAACGGGCCGCCGGAGGCGTTGATGTCGAGGGAGGCCACGCGCGCGCCTCGCTCTGCCAGCAGGGTGGCGGTGGCCAGGCCGATGCCGGAACCGCCACCGGTGACCAGGGCGCGCAGGCCGTCGAACTCACCCATTGAGAGACCTCCATACCGGACCGTCGGGGTAGGTGTAGTCGATGATCGAGGCGGCGTGCATGGCCGCTCCGAAACCGGGCCGGCTCGGCGCGGCGTAGGCGCCGTTCTCGATCACCACGGGATCGACGAAGTGCTCGTGGAGGTGGTCGACGTACTCGATCACCTTGCCCTCCATCGAGCCGCTGACCGCGACGTAGTCGAACATCGACAGGTGCTGCACCAGCTCGCACAGGCCGACCCCGCCCGCGTGCGGGCAGACCGGGACGCCGAACTTGGCGGCGAGCAGCAGGATCGCGACGTTCTCGTTCACGCCCGCGACGCGGGCCGCGTCGATCTGCAGGTAGGAGATCGCGCCGGCCTGCAGGAGCTGCTTGAAGACCATGCGGTTCTGGACATGCTCGCCGGTGGCCACCGGGATGGGCGCGATGCCCCGGGCGATGGCGGCGTGGCCGAGCACGTCGTCGGGGCTGGTCGGCTCCTCCACCCAGTGGGGGCGGAACTCCGCGAGGGCGTTGACCCAGGCGATGGCGGAGTCGACGTCCCAGCGCTGGTTGGCGTCGATCGCGATGGGGAAGTCCTCGCCGCAGGTCTCGCGGGCGATGCGCATCCGCCGCCTGTCGTCCTCCAGGTCGGCGCCGACCTTCAGCTTGATCTGGGTGAAGCCCTCGTCCATCGCCTCCTTGCACAGGCGGCGCAGCTTGTCGTCGCCGTAGCCGAGCCATCCCGGGGAGGTCGTGTAGGCCGGGTAGCCGTGCTCGCGCAGGTGGGCCACGCGCTCGCGCCTGCCGGGCTCGGCGGCGCGCAGGATGTCCAGCGCCTCCTGTGGGGTGAGCGCGTCGGTGAGGTAGCGGAAGTCGACCAGCTCGACGAGCTCCTCGGGGGACATCTCGGCCAGCAGCAGCCAGAGCGGCCGGCCCGCCCGCTTGGCCTTGAGGTCCCAGAGCGCGTTGACCACGGCGGAGATCGCCATGTGCATGACGCCCTTCTCCGGACCGAGCCAGCGCAGCTGGGAGTCGTGGACCATGTCCTTCCACAGGGCGCCCATGTCCTCGACGTCCCTGCCGAGCACGTACGGCTCCAGGGCCCTGATCGCGGCGGTCTGCACCTCGTTGCCGCGCCCGATGGTGAAGGCGAAGCCGTGGCCCTCGAACCCGTCGTCGGTCCGCAGGACCAGGTAGGCGGCCGAGTAGTCGGGGTCGGGGTTCATCGCGTCGGAGCCGTCGAGCTCCAGCGAGGTGGGGAAGCGGATGTCGTGGGTCTCCATCGAGGTAATGCGGTACGCGCCGACCCCCGCCGGCACCCCCTCCGCCGCCCCGGCCACGATGGTTTCGACCGGCGCGGCCTCGCGGATGTCGATCCTGTCGCTCATGCCTGCCCCACGGTCTGTCGCTGGCGCCCGAGGCCGTCGATCTCCAGCTCCACGACCTGCCCGGCGCGCAGGTACGGCGTGCCGGGCAGGCCGAGCGCGACGCCCGCCGGGGTGCCGGTGTTGATGAGGTCACCGGGTTCGAGGACCATGAACCGGCTGAGGTAGCGAACGACCTCCGCCACCGTGAAGATCATGTTCTTGGTGTCGCCGTTCTGGAAACGCGTGCCGTCCACCCACAGGCGCAGGCCCAGGGCCTGCGGGTCGGCGATCTCGTCGGGGGTGACCAGCCAGGGGCCGAGCGGGTTGAAGGTCTCGCAGGACTTGCCCTTGTCCCACTGGCCGCCGCGCTCCAGCTGGAACTCGCGCTCGGAGACGTCGTTGGAGACGGCGTAGCCCGCGATCTTGGACAGCGCCTCCTCGTGCGTCTCGACGTAGCGGGCCGTCTCGCCGATGACGACGGCCAGCTCGACCTCCCAGTCGGTCTTCACGCTGTCCCTGGGGATGAGCACCTCGTCGTCGGGTCCGACGATCGTGTTGGGAGCCTTCATGAAGATGATCGGCTCGGCCGGGATCGCGGCGTTCGTCTCCTCCGCGTGGTCGCGGTAGTTGAGCCCGACGCACACGATCTTCCCTGGCCGCGCGATCGGGGCGCCGATCCGCAACCCCTCGGCATCCAGCACGGGAAGCTCGTCCCGCTCCAGCGCCTCTCGGACACGAGCCACTCCCCCGGAAGCGAAGAAAGCCCCGTCGATCTCGGCTTCCGAGATTTCGCGGAGGTTACCGGCCCCGTCCAGGACGGCCGGTCGCTCCTGGCCGACGGGTCCCACTCGCAGCAGCTTCACACCGCACCCTTCGTTGATACATCGGATGTCTTGTCTCGTGATGCTGAACGACGCCGAACCTCGGTGTCAACCCCTCGCGGACCGATACGTCCGATCCGTTATCGAGGAGAAACCGCAGATGGCAGGGGTAATGCCGGATCGTGCCCCAATTTTGACCTCCAGTCATCGGATTTCCTCGTGCGGACGGAAACGGAGATCATCTGGGGCGTTCGCGGTGGTGAGAGGTACAAAAGTGATCAACTACCGAGAAACATCGGAGGATGAGGCTTGTTGCGGCGGAATTTCGGTGCTATCTCCTTGAAACAGTCCCGCCTTGTGATCGGAGGAATCCGTTGCACCGCCCCCCACGACGGCGTCTCGGCGTCGCACTCCTCGCCGCCCTCATCCTCGCCACCGGGTTATACGGCCAGAGCTCGGCCGACACGGAGCCGTCAGCAAATATGACCATGTCGAATACACCCGATGACTTGACGCTCTGGTACGACAAACCGGCCACCGACTGGGAGACCCAGGCGTTGCCGATCGGCAACGGCGCGCTGGGCGCCATGGTGTTCGGCGGCGTGAACAGCGAGCAGATCCAGTTCAACGAGAAGTCCCTGTGGACCGGCGGCCCCGGCGCGAACGGCTACGACTTCGGCAACTGGACCTCCCCCAGGCCGAACGCGATCGCCGAGGTCAGGGCTCAGATCGACCGCGACGGCAGGATGTCCCCCGAGGCGGTGGCGGCCAAGCTCGGCCAGCCCAAGAGCGGCTTCGGCGCCTACCAGACCTTCGGGGACCTCTGGCTGGACATGCCCGAGACCCCCGGGGGCCCCGAGAACGCCGAGAACACCGTCACCGGCTACCGCCGGGAGCTGGACCTGCGCGAGGCGGTCGCCAGGGTCGGCTACACCGCGAACGGGGTGACCCACTCCCGCGAGTACTTCGCCAGCCATCCCGGCAACGTCGTCGTCGGCAAGGTCTCCGCCGACAGGCGCGGCAAGGTCTCCTTCACGCTGCGCACCTCATCGCCTCGTGACGACAAGCAGGTCTCGGTCTCCAAGGGCCGCCTCACCGTCAAGGGCGTGCTCGCCGACAACGGCATGAGGTTCGAGTCGCAGGTCCAGGTGATCACCCAGGGCGGCACCCGCACCGACGGCACCGACAGGATCACCGTCACGGGCGCCGACAGCGCGGTGTTCGTGCTGTCGGCGGGCACCGACTACTCCGACGTCTACCCCACCTACCGGACCGCGGACCCGCACGCCAAGGTGACCAAGGCGGTCGACAGGGCCTCCCGCACGTCGTACGAGGAGCTCAGGTCCGAGCACCGGGCCGACTACCGCAAGCTGTTCGACCGGGTCAGGCTGGACCTCGGGCAGAAGACCCCGGCGATCCCGACGGACAGGCTGCGCGCGGCGTACACCGGCGGCGCCTCGGCCGACGACCGGGCGCTGGAGGCGATGTTCTTCGCCTACGGCCGCTACCTGCTGATCGCCTCCTCCAGGGAGGGGTCGCTCCCGGCCAACCTGCAGGGCGTGTGGAACAACTCCACCAATCCCCCCTGGTCGGCCGACTACCACGTCAACATCAACCTGCAGATGAACTACTGGCTCGCCGAGCAGACCAACCTCGCCGAGACGACCGAGCCGTACGACAGCTACATCCGGTCGATGGTCGCCCCCGGGCAGAGGACCGCGAAGGAGATGTTCGGGGCGCGCGGCTGGGTGGTGCACAACGAGACCAACCCGTTCGGCTTCACCGGCGTGCACAACTGGGCCACCTCGTTCTGGTTCCCCGACGCGGCGGCGTGGGTGACCCAGCAGATGTACGACCACTACCGCTTCAGCGGCGACACCAAGTACCTGCGCAAGACCGCGTACCCGGTGATGAAGGGGGCGGCCGAGTTCTGGCTGGACACCCTCTACACCGACCCGCGTGACGGCAGGCTGGTGGTCTCCCCCAGCTACTCCCCCGAGCAGGGCGACTTCACGGCGGGCGCCTCGATGTCCCAGCAGATCGTCTTCGACCTGCTGACCAACACCCTGGAGGCGGCGAAGGAGCTGAAGACCGACAAGGCCTTCCAGGCCGAGGTGAGAGCCGCGCTGGCCAAGCTCGACCCGGGCATCAGGATCGGCTCCTGGGGACAGCTCCAGGAGTGGAAGGAGGACCTGGACGACCGGGGCAACACCCACCGGCACGTCTCCCACCTGTTCGCCCTGCACCCCGGACGGCAGATCACGGCCGGCACCCCGGAGGCCGAGGCGGCCAGGATCTCGCTCACCGCGCGGGGCGACGGCGGCACCGGCTGGAGCAAGGCGTGGAAGGTCAACTTCTGGGCCCGCCTGCTGGACGGCGACCACTCGCACAAGATGCTCAGCGAGCAGCTCAAGGGCTCCACGCTGGACAACCTGTGGGACACCCACCCGCCGTTCCAGATCGACGGCAACTTCGGCGCCACCTCCGGCATCGCCGAGATGCTGCTGCAGAGCCAGCACGACACGGTCCACGTGCTGCCCGCGCTGCCGT
Organism: Streptosporangium sp. NPDC023825; assembly: GCF_040639575.1. Taxonomy (NCBI): domain Bacteria; kingdom Bacillati; phylum Actinomycetota; class Actinomycetes; order Streptosporangiales; family Streptosporangiaceae; genus Streptosporangium; species Streptosporangium sp. NPDC023825. Next base: position 72,987 of record NZ_JBFAAE010000036.1, read on the forward strand.
CGGCCTGGCCCACCGGGTCGGTCACCGGCCTGCGCGCCCGGGGCGACGTGACCGTTGACGCCTCGTGGAAGGACGGCAACGCCGACAGGGTCACCGTGCACGCCGGGACGTCCGGCCCCCTCAAGGTCCGCGCCGCCATGATCGGCGGCCGCTACCACGTCGAGGACGAGCGCGGCCGGACGATCACCCCGCGCCGCGACGGCGACGTCGTCACCATCGACGCCAAGGCCGGAAGGTCCTACACGCTCGTCAACGAGGTGACCGTCAAGATCACCGCCCCGGTCGTCGCGGGCGCCGGCGAGTCGATCCCGGTCACCGTCACCGTCACCGCGACCGGCCGGGAGAACGTGCCCGCCGGCACGCTGGCCCTCGCCCTGCCGCAGGGCTGGACCGCCGTCCCCGCCTCGGTCGAGGTGCCCGCCGTCTCGCCGGGCGGCCCGAAGACCTTCTCGTTCTCGGTGACCGTCGGTCCCTCGAACGGGACCAGGTCCGCGCGGGTCGCGGCGGAGCTGTCGGGAAGCGGCTGGAAGGCGGGCGGCTCGGCGGCCGTCGGCCTGAACCCGTGCGTCTCTCCCCCGGCGGACCGCGCCGTCGTCGCCTGGGACCCGACGTCGGGCACGACCGTCACCGACGCCTCCGGCAGCGGCAGGAACGCCACCGTCGTCGGCGGCGCGACCTACGACGCCGGGGCCCCGAGCGGCAGCGGGCTGGTCCTGAACGGCTCGACCTACCTCACCACCGGGAACACCCTGCTGGGCTACCTGCCCGAGGCGACGTTCGCGGCCGAGGTGAAGATCGGGGGAACCGGCTACCGGCGGCTCTTCGACTCCCAGCCCGGCGGCAACCCGGGCACCGACGGGATCATCGTCGACCTCACCCCCTCCAACACCCTGCGCTTCATCGGCGCCGGGCAGAACGTGGGGCTGAGCGGGACGATCCCGACCGGCCGCTACATCGACCTCGTCGTCACCATGGACCGCAACGGCGTGATCAACGCCTACGTCGACGGCACCCGGGTCGGCGGCGGCACGGCCACCACCGACGGCATCACCGGCTGCACCTCCCGGCCGCTGCGCTTCGGCGCCGACCAGGACGGCGGCCAGCGCCTGAGCGGCGCGGTCGACCGCATGGCCATCCTGCCGAAGGCCCTGACCGCCGCGGAGGTGGGCACCTGGCGCGACATCGCGTTCTGATCCTGGCGCTCCCGCACGCGATCCGCCCCCGGTTCCCCCGTCTCTCCCGTAGGAACCGGTTCTGAATCCCCGTGAGGCCCGGAACGCACCCACGCGTCCCGGGCCTCACGGCCGTGCGAAGCGCCGGGAGCCCGCGCGGAGCACCGGGAGCCGCCGCGCGGAGTGCCGAGTGCGTCGCGTGGGGTGCCCGGCGCGGGGCGTCGGCGGCCGTCGCGCGAAGTACCTTTCGGCCACCGCGAAAGGGGCCCGCGGCCGGGGTCCGGGGTCCTGACTTGACGGGGTCCCCCTCCCGTAATAGAACACGTTTCAGAAAGAGGAATTACCAAACGCCTGATCAAGCGCTTGGTGGATCGGCGTGCCCCGGACGGGAGGCGGGAACATCGGAAAGTCCCGCGATCGCCACGTTCGCGATGGATTCTCAGCGAACGGGTAGGGTACGCCGCTGACCGCACCCCCAGGCCGCACCGACAATGAGCCGTGTCACCGCGTCACGAGAACGCCGGCCCGGCTCGCAGGAGGACCAATGGATATCGATCTGGTCGACCAGGACTTCTATTGGCGGAACGGCGCGCCGCACGAGCAGCTGGCCTGGTTACGGGCGAACGCGCCGGTGTACGCGCACCCGGGCGACACCGAGCGCGGCTGGCCGGGCTTCTGGGCGGTCACCAGGCACGCCGACGTGGTACAGGTCTCCCGCCGCTCCGATCTGTTCTCGTCGAGCAGGAAACTCGCGCTCTTCAACGAGATGCCCGAGGACCAGATGGCCCTGCAGCGGATGATGATGCTCAACCAGGACCCGCCGGACCACACCCGGCGGCGTTCCCTGGTCAACCGGGGCTTCACCCCGCGCATGATGGGCGCCCTGGAGCAGCACATCCGCGACATCTGCCACGAACTGGTGGACGAGGCCAAGGGACGCGGCTCGGTCGACTTCGTCAGGGACATCGCCGCCCCGCTTCCGCTGTACGTGATCTGCGAGCTGCTCGGCGCCCCCGTGGAGGACCGCGACAAGATCTTCAACTGGTCCAACCAGATGATCGGGGCCGAGGACCCCGACTACGCGGCCGACCCCGCGGAGGGCACGAACGCGGCCATGGAGGTCTACGCCTACGCCAACGCCCTCGCCGCCGAGCGGCGCGCGCAGCCCCGCGAGGACATCGTCACCAAGCTGATCATGCCCGACGCCGCCGGGGAGACCCTCACCGAGGAGGAGTTCGACCTGTTCGTGCTGCTGCTCGTGGTGGCGGGCAACGAGACCACCCGCAACGCGGCCTCGGGCGGCATGCTCGCCTTCTTCGAGAACCCCGAGCAGTGGCGGCGGCTGGTCGCCGACCGCGCCCTCGCCCGCACCGCGGCCGACGAGATCGTCCGCTGGGTCTCCCCGGTGAACCTCTTCCGCCGTACGGCCACCACCGACACGACGATCGGCGGGCAGGAGGTCAAGGAGGACGACAAGATCGTGGTCTTCTACAGCTCCGCCAACCGGGACGAGGAGGTCTTCGCCGACCCCGGCGTCTTCGACATCGGCCGTGACCCCAACCCGCACATCGGCTTCGGCGGCGGCGGGGCCCACTTCTGCCTGGGCAACCACCTCGCCAAGCTCGAACTGCGGGTCCTCTTCGAGGTGCTGGCCGAGCGGCTGCCCGGCCTGGAGCAGGCCGGCGAGGCCCGCCGCCTGCGGTCCAACTTCATCAACGGCATCAAGGACCTGCCGGTCTCCGTCGCCTGAGATCCGGCGCCGCCGGGAACGACACCGAGTACACCGAGAACTCCAGCGAGAACTCCACCGAGAGCGACACGGAGAACGACGCCGGAGACGGCGTCGGAAGGCCATGCGGGGCCGCCCGGCCCCGCATGGCCTTTCTCGTGCCGACATTCTCGTGCCGACGTGCCGACGTGCCGACGTGCCGACGGCGGCGGGGATGCCGGTGGCACGGGGAAAGGCCGGAGAGATCCCCGTCTCTCCGCTCGTCCAGCGGATCGCAGAGGTGACGACACCCCCGCTTTTAAACACCTTGTTGAACTCTATGTGTTGACAACAATCCGTTCGAGGCTCATCCTGGTCGCATGCCCGCTTCTCATGACGGATCATCCGACCCCTTCACGCCTCCCGACCCGGGCCTGACCCGGGCGCACCGCGAGTACGCCTCCCTGTCGCGCATCGCCGAGCGCCACGCGGCCGACGAGGGCCGGCGCCTCCGGCAGGTCCACCCCACGGTCCTCGGAGCCCACGAGGCTGTCAGGCTCGTGACGTTCCTCCTGAGCGGCAGCGCCCATCGCGAGGAGGGCGAGCCGGAGGTGGACCACGCCGACATCACCGCCGCCCTGACCCTCCTGCCCAGGGTCCGCGCGGAAATGGACGAGCTGGAGGCGTCGCTCCTCCTCATGGCGCGGGGCCGCGACCTCACCTGGCAGGAGATCGCGTTCGGTCTCGGTCTCGCCACCCCGCAGGCGGCCAAGCAACGCTACGAGCGCCTGGCGGGCCGCACCACCGCCCGGCCGGCCCAGCAGCCGGGTTGAGCGACCGGTGTTCTCCGGCGGTCTCGCGGTGCTCCTCCGCATGCCGGGGTGATCGTTGCCGGTCACCGGGAGAGGAGGGGCGGCCACACGGTGTCGTTCCTCGCCGGGTTCACCCGAGTGCGGCGCCGTCCGTCTCACGTGTCGGCCTGCCGGAGCCCTTGTTCCCGTCCGAGGTCGGCAGGCCCGCGGAGGCCAGCAGGGCCAGCTTCTCCGCATCGCCGGACCCGGCTTCCGGGTGATACACGACGAGCATCAGGCCCTCGGTTCCGTCTATGCCCAGTCGTTCCCGGTTGAGGGTCATTTCCCCGACCTGCGGGTGGTTGATCCGCATCAGCGACCCGCGCTGCCCGCGGACCTCGTGGCGGGCCCAGAGCCGGCGGAAATGGGGACTCGCCAGTGAGAGTTCTCCGGTGAGCTCGATGAAGCGAGGATCGTCGATGTCGTTGCCCACGGACTGCCGCAGGTTCGCGACGAGGCATTCCGTGACGTCTTTCCAGTCCGGGTGCAGAGCCTGCTCGGCCGGGTCCAGGAACATGTCCCTCAGCTGGTTGCCCCCTGCGGCGAGGCCGGGAGAGAGTGCCCTGGCAAGCCTGTTCGAGGCCAGGATGTCGAAGTACCGGCCTTCGATGAAAGCGGGCTGGACGAGGGAGTCCAGGAGCTTGAGGGCGCCGGGCGGCGGGATCTCCTCGGGCGGCCGGCGTCCGCGCCGCCGGGGCGCCTCCGAGACCAGGGTCCGCAGATGGGCGATGTGGTCGTCGTCGAGGTGGAGCACGCGAGCGATCGACTCGAGCACCTGCGCGGACGGGTTGCGATCGCGGCCCCGTTCCAACCGCAGGTAGTAGTCGGCGCTGATGCCGGCGAGCATGGCGACCTCCTCGCGCCGCAGCCCGGGCACACGCCGCACACCGACGCCGGGGATGCCCGCCTGCTGAGGCGTCACCAGCTCGCGCCGGGCACGCAGGTACGCGCCGAGGGCGTTCGTCGTCGCGCTCATGAGGCCGGCCCAGGACTCCGCGAGGCGGACAGAGGTGGTCCTGCCACACCCCAGGCTCGAGAGGGCTCTGTTCCAGGCGAGTAGCTCCGCATAGCGTGCTCAACGGTCCGCTCGGGCCACGTATTTCGAGAGGTGGGACATGACCGTCACACTGGTCACCGGGGCCAACAAGGGCATCGGTTTCGAGACAGCCAAGCAGCTTCTGGAACTTGGGCACGTCGTCTACGTCGGTGCGCGTGACGTCGAGCGGGGCGAGAAGGCCGCGGCGGCGCTGGGCGCACGATTCGTGCAGCTCGACGTGACCGACGACGCGTCGGTGAACAACGCGCTGGCGACGATCGATGCGGCCGAGGGCCGGCTCGACGTCCTGGTGCACAACGCGGGCATCCTGGAGAACGGAGCCCTGGACGGTCCCACGGCCCTGCGGGCCTTCGACACCAACGCGGTGGGAATCGTGCGCGTCACGGAGGCGGCGCTTCCCCTGCTGCGCAGATCCTCGAACCCGACCGTGGTCACCGTCTCGAGCAGCGCCGGGTCGTTCTGGGCGGTGACCAACCCCGACCGGCCGGAGTTCCATGTGAGGGCCGCGCTTTACTCCGCGTCCAAGGCGGCGGCCACCATGCTCACGGTCCAGTACGCCAAGTCCCAGCCGGGCATCAAGTTCAACGCGCTCGAGCCGGGCTTCACCGCCACCGACATGACCGCCGCCCTGTCCTTCGAAGGCGGAAGATCACCTGAGGAGAGCGCCAGGACCGTCGTGCGTCTGGCGACTCTCGACGTGGACGGCCCGACAGGAACGTTCCAGGACGAGGCCGGGGAACTGCGCTGGTGAGCGCGCAGGAACGATCGAGGGGTCCGGGGTGTTCGCCGGCGAGTCCGGACGGGTGACGCGTCGTAAGACCTCGGAAGAGGTCTGGACCGTGCCGGAGCCACTGCCGGAGCCACTGCCGAAGGAAACCGAGGCGGACCGTGACGGATCGGCGCCCGTCTGATGGGCCCGCCCGCGGAGCGCGCCGGCGGCGGGCCGGGCGTCGCCCGCCCGGCCCGCGCCTCAGGACGGGCGAGCCTCTCCTCGGTGCCGGAGCAGTTCCTCGATCAGGTCGGCCGCGCGGACGGTGCCGCCCTCGCCCCGGACCTCGTCCCGGAGTTTCGCCAGCCGCGCCGCCACCTCCGGGTCGGAGGTGAGGCCGAGCAGGGCGGCGCGCAGCGCCTCGGGGGTGGCCTCCCCGGTGTCGATCCGGCGGCCGACCCCGAGCTCCACGAGCCTGTCGGCGTTGCCGAACTGGTCGGCGGCCTGCGGGACGGCGATCATCGGGACGCCGCAGTACAGGCCCTCCTGGGTGCCGCCCATGCCCGCGTGGGTGACGAACGCGTCGGCCTGCTCCAGGATCGAGAGCTGCGACACCCAGGAGTGCACCTCGACGTTGGCGGGGATCACCCCGAGTTCCGCCCGGTCCACGAACTTTCCGACCTGGAGGACGACGTGCCAGCCGGGCAGGTCGCCGAAGGCCGCCAGGCAGGAGCGGTAGAAGCCCGGCAGGTTGGTGAAGGCCGACCCCAGAGAGACGAGCAGCACCTTCTCCGCGCCCTCAGGGCGAATCCAGGGCTCCTGATGGGAGCGGGTGGCGAAGCAGGGCCCGGTGAAGGTGATCCGGGCGGGATCGACCCGGTCGGCGTTGGGCTGCATGACCTTCGGGATGAGCGCCAGCGCCCGCGGCGGGCGGCCCCCGAAGTCGTCGGAGTCGATGCCGTGGATGCCGTTGTCGCGCAGCCACTCCTCGAACCGCCGGTAGTGCTCGGCCCCGCCCGGGGCCCTCCTCAGCTCCTCGAGCATCGGCGCCATGTCCTCCCGGTAACCCTCCCAGCCCACGTAGGTCGGCGAGAGCTGCATCAGGGGGATGTCCCAGTTCTCCGCGAGCACCCGGGCCGTGTAACCCCCGATGTCGTAGAGGAACAGGTCGGGCCGGTCGTTCTCGTACGCGGCGCGGAGCTGCGGCAGCATCGAGATCGCGTCGCCGAGGAAGACGTCGAGCTGGGCGATCGGGTCCTCCGGCCACTCGGCGGTGTCGCCCATGGGCAGGGTCGAGGTGTACGGGACGAGCTCGGCCCCGGCGCCGGTGATCACCTCGGCGAAGGAGGGGTCGTTGGCGTAGGTCACCCGGTGCCCGCGCGCCACCAGCTCCCTGATCACCTCGATGCTCGGGTTCACGTGGCCCGGTGCGGGGATGCTGACCATCGCGATGTGCGCACGTCGGGACATGGTTTCTCCTCTGTCGGATCTTTCCGGGTCTCACGAGGAACGATACGTTCCGTCTCGTCAATGGGTATATCATTACCCCTGTCGCGCACGCCGTCAAGGCGAGACGCTCCGGCTCGTCTAGCGGGCGAGAGCCCGCCGGGTCAGGACGGGCGGGAACGCCCGGGCCACCTCGGTACCGCTTCGGAACCCCTTCGAGGCCGCTTCCGGGTCACCCGGGGCCGTCCCGGAGCCGAGCCGGCCCGACTCCGGGACGGCTCGGCTCCGGGACGGCTCCGGGACGGCTCGAAAACGACCCGGGGACGACTCCGGGACGGCTCGGGAACAACTCCGAGACGGAAAGGCGCAGGAGGCCCGGGAACAGGAGGCTCGGGAACGGGGAGGCTCAGGGCCAGGAGGAGTCCTGGTCGGGGTCGCCGCCCTCGGAGAGCAACTTGACGTCCGACTCGACCATCATCGCCACGAGCTCCTCGAAGGTGACCGTGGGCTCCCAGCCGAGCTGGACGCGGGCCTTCTTCGGGTCGGCGCACAGCAGGTCGACCTCCGCCGGACGGTGCAGGTTCTGGTCGGTGACCACGTACCGCTCCCAGTCGAGCCCGGCGGCGGCGAAGGCGGCCTCCACGAGGTCGCGGACGGTGTGGGTGCGGCCGGTGCCGATCACGTAGTCCTCCGGCGTGTCCGCCTGGAGCATCAGGTGCATCGCGCGGACGTAGTCTCCGGCGAACCCCCAGTCGCGCCGCGCCTCCATGTTGCCCAGGCGCAGCTCGGAGGCGAGGCCGAGCTTGATCCTGGCCACGCCGAGCGTCACCTTCCTGGTGACGAACTCGGCTCCCCGGCGCGGGGACTCGTGGTTGAACAGGATCCCCGACACCGCGTACATGCCGTACGACTCGCGGTAGTTCTGCGTCAGGAAGTGCCCGTACGCCTTGGCCACCCCGTACGGCGAGCGGGGATGGAAGGGGGTGATCTCGGTCTGCGGGGTCTCGCGGACCTGGCCGAACATCTCCGAGGAGGAGGCCTGGTAGAACCGGATCTGGCCCGATCCCGCCGCCGTGCGCGAGGAGGAGATGCCGGAGCAGACCCGGATGGCCTCGAGCATGCGCAGCACGCCCATGCCGGTCACCTCCGCGGTGAGCTCGGCCTGCTCCCACGACATGGGGACGAAGGAGATGGCGCCCAGGTTGTAGACCTCGTCGGGCTGGACCTTCTCGACGGCGGAGATCAGCGAGCCCTGGTCGAGCAGGTCGCCCCGGACGAGCTGGACGTCCTGAAGAAGCTTGCGAAGCCGCGATACGCGGGGGTTGGCCTGCCCTCGGGCGAGGCCGGAGACCTCGTAGCCCTGACTGAGCAGGCACTCGGCCAGATAGGAACCGTCCTGCCCGGTGATACCGGTGATCAGCGCGCGCCTGGCCAACGCGTCCTCCTCGCTTGCGGGGGCGGCGACCTATGCCTGGTCTTGTGCCGTTTGATGGCGAATGTACCCGCACACCCCCCGGCGGGCACCAGCACCCCACGGCACAGCACGCCTAGAACGCGTTACACCGAATCACGCTCGGTAAGGCTAACTTCCCAGTTCGCACCCTGTGAAGCACGATCTAGGAACAATTCCACATCAAGTGCAACAGAGCTCGTGAATGGTAGGGTCCGAGGACTAAGGTCATCTTTCACGGTACCTGTCCCCTTTTCGGACAGGTTGAGAAGGGGGTTGCCGTGCCGGGTGCTGAATCACTGCGCGTCGCGCTGCTGTCGTACCGCAGCAAGCCGACCTGTGGTGGGCAGGGCGTCTACCTGCGTCATCTCAGCCGCGAGCTGGTCGCCCTCGGGCACAGCGTGGAGGTCTTCTCCGGCCAGCCCTACCCGGAGCTCGACGAGGGCGTCGTCCTCACCAAGATCCCCAGCCTGGATCTGTACCGCGACGAGGACCCCTTCCGCACCCCCGGGCTGAGCGAGTACCGCGACTGGATCGACCTGCTCGAGGTCGGCACCATGTGGACCGCCGGATTCCCCGAGCCGCTCACCTTCAGCCTGCGGGCGTACCGCGAGCTGAAGAAGCGCGTCGGCGACTTCGACGTCGTGCAGGACAACCAGACCCTCGGCTACGGCGTGCTCGGCATCCAGAAGCTGTTCCCGGTGGTCGGGACCATCCACCACCCGATCAGCGTGGACCGGCGCATCGAGCTGAAGGCCGCGACGCTGCGCAAGAAGATCCCCATGCGGCGCTGGTACGGCTTCGTGCGCATGCAGGCCAAGGTCGCGCCCCGGCTCAACCCGATCCTGACCGTCAGCGAGTCGTCCCTCGCCGACATCCACCGCGACTTCAACGTGCCGCAGAAGAACATGCGGCTCATCCCGCTGGGCGTCGACACCCGCTACTTCCACCCGCGCCCGGAGATGCCCAAGCGGCCCGGCTCCATCGTCGCGGTGGCCAGCGCCGACTCCCCGATGAAGGGCGTCGCGACGCTGCTGCGGGCGGTGGCCAAGCTCGCCACCGAGCGCGACGTGAACCTCACCGTGGTGAGCAAGCCCACCCCCGGCGGCCCGACCGAGAAGCTCGTCTCCGAGCTCGCGCTGCACGACCGGGTCAGGTTCGTCCACGGCATCTCCGACACCGAGCTGGGCGAGCTGATCGCCACCTCGGAGATCTCGGTCGTCCCCTCCCTGTACGAGGGCTTCTCGCTCCCGGCCGTCGAGCACATGGCCTGCGGCACCCCGCTGGTCGCCAGCCGCACCGGGGCGCTGCCCGAGGTCGTCGGCGACGCCGCCGTGCAGGTGGCCCCGGGCGACCCCGAGGAACTGGCCGCGGTGCTGCGCCGCCTGCACGACTCCCCCGAGGAGCGGGCGGCGGTGGGCCGCAAGGGCTACGACCGGGTGATGGAGCGCTACACCTGGAACGTCGTCGCCAAGCGGACCGTGGAGGCCTACCACGAGGCCATCCGGGCCCGCCGCGCGAAGTGAGCCACCCCCCAACGATCACCTGTGAAGATGTGAAGAGGAGCGGCGAGTGCTGACTGTCGACTTCGACCGGCTGCCCGTGGGACCGGGAAACCGAGTCCTGGACCTGGGCTGTGGCGGCGGACGGCATGCTTTCGAGGTGCTGCGGCGCGGTGCCGACGTGGTGGCCTTCGACATGGACGCCAGGGAGCTGGAGGGCGTGGCGAGCATGTTCGCCGCGATGGACAAGGCCGGGGAGGTGCCGCCCGAGGCGACGGGCGACACCGTGACGGGCGACGCGCTCGACATGCCGTTCGAGGACGGCAGCTTCGACCGGGTGATCGCGGCCGAGGTGCTGGAGCACATCCCCGACGACATGGCCGCGATGCGCGAGATCTTCCGGGTGCTCAAGCCGGGCGGCCAGGCGGCCGTCACCGTGCCGAGCTTCCTGCCCGAACGGATCTGCTGGGCGCTCGACGAGGCGTACCACACCGCGCCCGGCGGGCACGTCCGCATCTACACGCTGGCCGAGCTGAGCGCGAAGCTCAAGTCGACGGGCTTCGTCATCGGCCCGCACCACCACGCCCACGGCCTGCACGCGCCGTACTGGTGGATCAAGTGCGCGGTCGGCGTCGGCAACGACGACCACCCGCTCGCCAAGGCGTACCACGAGCTGCTGGTCTGGGACATCATGAAGCGTCCCGCCGCCACCAGGATCGCCGAGGCCGTGCTCAACCCGCTCATCGGCAAGAGCGTGGTGCTCTACGTCCGCAAGCCTGCGTGAACTCTGAGGGAGAAGCGGTGAGCGGCTCCATGGGGTGGGAAATGCAGTGGGAACAGGTCGTCCGCACCGCGTGGAGCATCGCGGCGGTGCAGGAGCCCGACGGTGGCGTCCCGTGGCCCGAGGGGCACGTGGACGCCTGGAACCACGTCGAGTGCCTGATGGCGATGAGCGTGGCGGGGCTGACCGACCCGGTCCGGCGGGGGTACGACTGGCTGGTCCGCACGCAGCGGGCCGACGGTTCCTGGCCGATGAAGCTGGTCGGCGGCGAGGCCGTCGAGCAGGGCGGGGAGTCCAACCACGCCGCGTACGCCGCGGTCGGCGTCTGGCACGAGCTGCTGGTGACCGGGGACGAGGAGTTCGCGCGGCGCATGTGGCCGGTCGTCCGGGCGGCGCTGGACTTCGTGGTCGGCCTGCAGACCACCCGGGGTGAGATCGTCTGGGAGCGCGCGGCCGACGGCAGGCCCGCCGGGTACGCCCTGCTGACCGGCTGCGCCTCCGTCCACCAGGGCCTGCGCTGCGGCGTGCTGCTCGGCGAGCACCTGGGCGATCCGCAGCCCGACTGGGAGCTCGCCGCCGACCAGCTCGGCCACGTGCTGGCCGCCCACCCCGAGGCGTTCGCCGACAAGAGCCGCTTCTCGATGGACTGGTACTACCCGATCCTGGGCGGCGCGGTACGCGGCCCGGCCGCGGAGGCGCGGCTGGCCGAGGAGTGGGACACGTTCGTGGAGCCGGACCTCGGCATCCGCTGCGTCTCCGACCAGCCGTGGGTGACCGGCGCCGAGACGTGCGAGCTGGTGCTGGCCCTCGACGCCCTGGGCGACCGGGAGCGGGCGTCGAAGCTCTTCGCGGACATGCAGCACCTGCGGCACGAGGACGGCTCGTACTGGACCGGCTGGCAGTTCGTGAACGAGAAGCACTTCCCGCACGAGCGCTCGGCCTACACCGCGGCCGCGGTCGTGCTCGCCGCCGACGCGCTGGCCGGGCACACCCCCGCCTCGGGCATCTTCCGCGACGCGGGCGCGTACGTGACCGACCGTCCCACCGCCGCCTGCGGCTGCAGCCACGCCCGCTCCAGGGGCTGACCGCCGGTCCCGCGCCTCCCACCACGACCTCGCCACGACCACAACCCGACCACGACTTCGGCCTTCGGCTTCGGCCACGGCCACGGTGAGGTCGTACGGAGCCCCGGCCGGCGGGCCCGGCGGAGACTCCCGGCCCGGCCCGCGGCGGTTTCTTTGCCCGGAATCAGAAACGCGGTACTTGAAGGGCCGCAGGCGGCTCACTACGTTCGGGTCCGTGAGTAACGCGGAGGGCACTCGGACGGTGACTCAGGGCGACGGCGCCGAGACGGCCGGCGCGAGAACCGGCACCGAGGCCGTCGACCCGCCGGACCCCCCGGCGCCTTCCCCCGCTCCGGACCTCCCGGCGCCTCCCGGCGCGCCGGACACCTCGGGTCCTCCCGATCCCACCGACCTCCCACCCCCTCCGCCCGCCCCTCCGGACCTTCAGGACTCCCCTGCCTCCCCTCCTTCCCGTCACGAACCCCCGCCTCCCGTCGAACCCCCGAACCCTCCGGAGCCTTCGAAGAGCCCGTCCGGGGCTCCGGCCCCGCCCGAGCCCTCGGACCCGCTGGAGGCGTCGGACCCATCCCGCTCTCCGGAGCCTCCAGAACCTCCGGAACCTCCGGAACCTCGGAAGTCCCTCACCCCGGCCAGGCCGAAGGGGATGGCCCGGCTGTTGTGGCAGGACCCGGCCCGGATGGGGTTCGGGGTGCGGCGGTTCCGGCTGGGGCCGGCGCGCGAGCCTCTGGAGGACGCGGGCAGGGCGTTCGTCTCCGGCTTCAACGCGGTGGTCGCCGGGGAGACCGAGCGGATCGACGACCTCCGCGAGGACCTGCGCGGTTTCGCGTACGAGGGCGCGGGCATGGCCTGCGCCACCCTCGACGTGCTCACCCTCACCGGCGGGCGCCGGCTCAGGGAGCTGCTGAGCGGGCAGGGCCTGCGCCACCCGCACCTCATCCACATGGGCACCGGCCGGGCGTACGCCCGCATGCGGCTGCGGCCGATGTGGGGCGTCCACTCGGTGCACCCGCTGCTGCGCTGGCTGGCCCACGACGGCTTCGGCTTCCACCAGGGTTTCTTCTCCTCCGACCGGACGGTGGGACGCCAGCGCACGGCCGGGCTGATGGACCGGACGCGGCGGGCGATCTTCGACCAGGGGCTGGGGCGGATGCTCTGGTTCCACGAGTGCGCGGGGGCGGGCGACGTCGTGCTGCGCGTCGCCGAGTTCCCCGCGGGACGCCGCGCCGACCTGTGGAGCGGGGTGGGCCTGGCCGCCACGTACGCCGGGGGCGCGAGCACCGAGGACCTGGGGCGGCTGGCCTCGGCCGCGGCCGAGGACGGCTTCCGCGCCCACCTCGCCCAGGGCTGCGCCCTCGCCTGCGCCGCCCGGCTGATCTCGGCCGTCGTCCCCGGGCACACCGCCGCCGCCGCCCCCGTGCTGTGCGGGGCCGAGGTGGACGAGGCGGCGGGCTGGACCGACACCGCGCTCGTCGCGCTGGGCCACAACGCGCACAGCGACGACCACTACCAGGCCTGGCGGGCGGGAATCCGGAAGGCCTGGGCACGGCGCGACCGCGATTCATGACACCCATGACATCCATGGCGCTCATGACACTTACGACCACTCATGACCACGATCCGGAGGGCGGTGGGAACGGTGCCGGGGGTTCGCAGGTACGCGGCGGGAGTCCTGGCCCTGGTGGCCGCGACCGCCGGGTGGAGGCTGACCGCCCTGCCGGACACCTCGGCCGTGGAGGCGTCCGCCGACTTCTCCTTCCACGCGAGGCGGCTGGGCCCGCCCGCGGAGCCCGGTGACCGCGTCCTGCGGCCGGTCGCGCCGGGATACGCCAACCTCCGCGGCCGGGTGTCGGCGCTGGGCGCCGGGGTGGCCCTGTTCGACGTGGACGACGAGGCCGTCGCCGACGACCTGTGCCTGGTCGACCCCCGCCGCGACACGGTGACCGTCGGGCCGGCGCCGGGGACCTCCCGCGGCTACCGGCCGTTCACGCTGGTCCCCCCGCAGCGCGGGCGGCACGAGGCGCCGACCGGGTGCCTGCCCGCCGACCTCGACCAGGACGGCTGGGAGGACCTGGTCGTCTACTACTGGGGCCGCTCCCCCTCCCTGTTCCTGCGCGTGCCCGGGGCGCCCCCGTCCGGCGCGGCCTTCCGCCACCGCGCGCTGACCGGCGAACCGGAGATCTGGAACACCAGCGCCGCCACGGCCGGTGACTTCGACGGGGACGGCCGCCTCGACCTGGTCTTCGGCAACTACTTCCCCGACGGCGTCAGGGTGCTGGGCGGCGGCGCCGACCGCGGCGACGCCGTGATGCCCGACTCGCTGGCCGCCGCCGCCAACGGGGGCGGCGACCGGCTCTACCGGGCGACGGGACCCGCGCTGTTCACCGAGGCCGAGGGGGTGTTCGACGAGGTCGAGGACGGTGCGGGAGGCGGGGGCTGGACCCTCGCGCTGGGCACCCAGGACCTGGACGGCGACGGGCGGCCCGAACTGTACGTGGCCAACGACTTCGGCCCCGACCACCTGCTGGTCAACGAGTCGGTGCCCGGCAGGATCCGGTTCACCGAGGCCCGGGGCACCCGGCACCTGACGACCCCTCACTCCCGGGTCCTCGGCCGCGACTCGTTCACGGGGATGGGGGTGGCCTTCACCGACCTCAACGCCGACGGCAGGCCGGACATCCTGGTGAGCAACCTCACCGGAAACCACGCCTCGCACGAGAGCAACTTCGCCTTCGTCTCACGACCCGGCGGCCTCCACGAGGGTCACGCGCCGTACGACGACCTCGGCGAGGAGCTGGGGCTGAGCCGCAGCGGCTGGTCCTGGGACGTCAAGGCCGCCGACTTCGACAACGACGGCGTCGACGAGATCATGCACGCGACCGGTTTCGTCAGGGGCGAGGCCGACCGGTGGGCGCGGCTGCTGGAGGCGGCCTCGGCCAACGACCTGCTCCTGTCCCGCCCCTCGCTGTGGCCGGACCTGCGGGCCGGGGACGACCTGTCGGGCCGCGACACCAACACCTTCTTCACCAGGGGCCCGGACGGCCGCTACGTGGACGTGGCGCGGCGGGCCGGGGTCGGTGGCGACAGCGGTGACGGTGACGGTGACGGTGACGGTGACGGTGACGGTGACGGTGACGGTGACGGTGACGGTGACGGTGACGGTGACGGTGACGGTGACGGCGGCACGGTCAGCCGGGCGTTCGCCGTGGGCGACGTCGACGACGACGGGCGGCTGGACTTCGCGGTCGCCAACCAGTGGTCCGCGTCGGTCCTCTACCGCAACCACGGCCCGACGGCCCCGTTCGTGGGCCTGCGGCTCCGTCTCCCCGCGGGCGCCTGCGACACGGCCACCGCGACACCCCCCGCGCGGACGCCTGCGGGGCAGGCGCGTCCCGGGCCGACGCGGCCCGCCATCGGAGCCGTCGCCACGGTGCGCCTGCCCGGCGGGGTCACGCGCAGCAGGCAGCTCTACCCCGCCAACGGCCACAACGGCGTCTCCGCGCCCGAGCTGCTGTTCGGCCTGGGCGACGACCTGCCGGGCGCCACCGTCCCCGTCGGGATCTCCTGGAGGGACGCCTGCGGCGGCGCCCGTACCGCGTCGCTGTCCCTGGAGCCCGGCTGGCACCGGATCCTGCTGGCCGGCGGCCGCGCCTCGGAGGTCCGGCGGCCATGAGCACCGACCGGGGGCGGGACAGGGCGTTCCGGCGGCTGGCGGAGTCCCTCACCCTGATCACCGTGCTCGGGCACACCGTGCTCGGGTTCGAGCAGTCCTGCCTGGCACCGGTGGTCGGCGTGCTCACCGGCGTGACCGCCGAGCTCGCGCTGGAGACCGTGGACGCGTGGTCGCGGCGGCGCCCGGCCCGCTACCTCGGGGTGCCCCGCGCCCGGGTCGCCGGCTTCTTCCTGCCCTCCTACGTCTGCGGCCTGCTCTGCGCGATGCTGCTGTCCGGCAACGGGCACCTGATGCCGGTCGCGCTGGCCGTCCTCATCGGCGTCGGCGGCACGTACGTCTTCCGCGTGACGGCGCCACCGGCACCACAGGCGCCGCGGGTCCCGAGGGCGCGGGAGACGCCGGAGACGGCGAGAGAGCCCGGCGGGGCTGGACGGGCCGCCGAGGACGCGCCGGGCAGGCCGTTCCTGAACCCGGCGGCCTTCGGGGTCGTCGCCGTGCTGCTGCTGTTCCCGTGGGTCGGGCTCGCTCCGGCGTACCAGTTCACCGCGTGGGTCTCGGGGCCGTTCGACCTGGTCGTGCCGCTGGCCGTGCTGGCCTGGGGAACGGCGGTGAACGCCAGGCTCGCGGGGAGGCTGCCGCTGGTCCTCGGCTGGGCCGGCGGGTTCGCCCTGCAGGCGCTGGTCAGAGGAGGGCTGACCGACGTGTCGGTGGTCGGCGCCCTGCTGCCGATGACCGGGACGGTCTTCGCCCTCTACACCGGATACCTGCTCATCGACCCTGCCACGTCCCCGGCCAGGCCGCGCGACCAGGTCGTGTTCGGCCTGGCCACCGCGGCGGTCTACGGGCTGCTCGTCCAGTTCCACGTCGTCTTCGGGCTGTTCCTCGCCCCGGTGGCCGCCGGTGCGTGCCGGAGTCTCCGGGTGGCCCTTCACGACCGTCTCCACCCGCCCGGCGCCGGCGGTCCGGTGGCGAGCGGGTACGAGGAGCTCAGCCGATACCGGGGCCGACCCGTTCGAGCACCCGCAGCGAGCCCTCCTGCCGGACCTCCTTGAACGAGCCGGAGGCGAGGACCCGCTGGTAGACGCGGTAGGGGGCCTGCCCGCCCTTGGCCGGGTCCGGGTAGACGTCGTGGAAGACCAGGGCACCGCCCTGCATGACGTGCGGCGCCCACCCCTCGTAGTCCTTGGTCACCGGATCCTCGGAGTGGCCGCCGTCGATGAAGAGCATCGCCAGCGGGGTGTTCCACAGCGCGGCGACGCGCTCGGACCTGCCGACGATCGCGACGACCTCGTCCTCCAGGCCGGCGGAGGCGATGGTGGCCCGGAACGTGGGCAGCGAGTCCATCTTGCCGAAGCGGAGGTCCATCAGCGTGGGGTCGTGGTGGGCCCAGCCCGGCTGGATCTCCTCGGAGCCCCGGTGGTGGTCGACGGTGAAGACGACGGACCCGGCCTGCCGGGCCCCCGCCCCGAGGTAGACGGCGGACTTCCCGCAGTAACTGCCGATCTCGCAGATCGGGCCGCGCGGGCCGTACTCGGCGGCGATCTCGAACAGCGCGATTCCCTCCTGGTGTGGCATGAAACCCTTGGCGCGCTGGGCGGCGTACAGCAGGTCGGCCGGCATGGTGGCGATGCTCATCGCAGCAGACTACCGAGACCGAACAACATTCCGAATGCCCTTGCCCGGCCTTGTGGAACGTGTTCTACTTTGCACCGTGAACCAGCGCGCCCGCATCGTGATGTCCGACGACGAGGTGACGGCTTTCGTCGGCGAGTCACGGAAGCTGCAACTCGGCACGATCAACCCCGACGGGACACCGCACATGGTGACCATGTTCTACGGGCTGACCGAGGGCAAGATCTCGTTCTGGACCTACGGCAAGGCGCAGAAGACACTCAACATCCAGCGTGACGCCCGGGTGAGCTGCCTGATCGAGGCCGGGGACGAATACTCCGACCTGCGCGGCGTCCTGGTCTACGGGATCGCGCGGAGGATCGACGACCCCGAGGGCATCCTCGACGTCGGTATGAACGTGGCCAGACGGATGGCCGGGATGCCCGACGCGGAGGAACTCCTCACGGAGTACGTGGCCTACACCGGCCGCAAGAGGGTCGCCTTCGTGGTCGAGCCGAGTCGAGTGATCTCCTGGGATCACCGTAAGCTCGCCATTCCCGGTTAGGAGGCCCGTATGAAAATCAACGTCGACTATCTGGTCTGCGAGGCCAATGCGATCTGCATGGGACTCGCCCCGGAGGTCTTCGAGCTCGACGACGACGACCAGCTGCACCTGCTGCTGCCTGAGCCGCCGCCGGAGATGATGGACCGCGTCCGGCACGCGGTCCGGTCCTGTCCCAAAGCCGCCCTCTCCCTTGAGGAGAACTAGGAGGACCCCCCATGCGTGGTGCGCTTCTGCATGCCGTCGGTGACGACAAGCTCGACATCCGCGACGACTTCACCCTCGCGCCGACAGGCCCGACGGATGTCCGCGTCAAGATCAGGGCCACCGGCGTCTGCCACTCGGACCTGTCGGTGATCAGCGGCGTGCTGCCCATGCCGCTGCCGGTCATCCCCGGTCACGAGGGCGCGGGCGTGGTCGTCGAGGTCGGCGACCACGTGACCTCGGTCCAGCCCGGCGACCACGTCATCCTCAACTGGACCCCGGCCTGCGGCAGCTGCGCGAACTGCCTGGTGAACCAGCCGTTCCTGTGCATGACGTACGTGATGGACAGCTTCGTCAACGCCCGCTTCCGCTACGGCGGGGACACCCCGGCGTTCGGAATGGCCGGATGCGGCAGCTGGTCCGAGGAGGTCGTCGTGCCCTGGCAGGGCGCGATCAAGGTCGATCCCGACGTACCGTTCGAGGCGGCGGCCCTGATCGGCTGCGGGATCACCACCGGCGTGGGGGCGGCGCTGAACACGGCCAAGGTGCGGGCGGGCTCGACCGTCGCCGTGGTCGGCGCGGGCGGCATCGGCCTGTCGGTGATCCAGGGGGCCCGCATCTCCGGCGCCACCACGATCCTCGCGATCGACCCGCTGGAGTCCAAGCACGCCCTCGCCAAGAAGGTCGGCGCGACCCACGCCATCACCCCGGACCAGCTCATGGACGCGGTCGGCACGCTCACCGGCGGCGCCGGGTTCGACTACGGTTTCGAGGCCGTCGGCAAGTCCGCCGCCATCATGACGGCCTGGCAGGCCACCCGCCGGGGCGGCGACACGATCGTGGTGGGCGCGGGCGCGGTGGACGACAACGTCCCGCTGAGCGCCTTCAGCCTGCTGTTCGAGGGCAAGAACATCCTCAGCTCGCTGTACGGCGGCTCGGACGTCCGGCGCGACTTCCCGTTCTTCGCGAGCCTTTACAAGGCGGGCAAGCTCGACCTGGAGAGCATGATCAGCTCTCGCATCAAGCTGGCCGACCTCAACGACGCCGTGGCGGCGCTCAGGGGCGGCGAGGTGCTGCGCCAGATCGTCGTCATGGACTGAGCCCGGCACCTCCGGGAACCCGGCCTCGGCCGGGCCGCCGGGCCGCCCACCTGAGCGGGGCCGCCGACGGCCGTGGCCGACCTGATGACGTACCTGTACTGGAC
>NZ_JBFAAE010000037.1:0-64442 GCF_040639575.1 Streptosporangium sp. NPDC023825
GCCTTATGCGAGGTCATCCAACGCCAGGTGTCGGTCAGCACGCCGAGGGAGGCCGCCAGGGCGTCTCCGTGGTCGTGCGGCAGGGTGGCCGCCACGGCCTCCCGGGGCGGGATCGGGGAGGTCACCGCTTCCAGAACGGGCGTCGTTTTGCGGGGCCCGCCAGGGACTCCAGGACCTCCTCGGCCCGCTGCCACAGGGTGTCCACGTCCCCGCCGGCCCGCAGCTCCTCGGCCAGGGCCGCCAGCTCCGCGTGGCCGCCGAGGTAGACGGCCAGGGCCGCGAGGCGGCTGCCCAGGTCCTCCAGCAGGCGCAGCCGCTCGGCGGCGGGCAGGGACGCCGCGGCGCGCAGCCGCCTCAGCTCCTCGGCGAGCTGCTCCCTCGGCGGCTCCTGCGGCGTGCCCTGCCTCGGGGGAGCCCCGGCCGGCGCGGGACGCAGCATCCGGGTGTGGTCGTCGAAGCCTCCGGCCGCCGCGTCCTGCGGCAGGCCGCCGACGGCCGGGCTCGCCGCGAACCTCGGCATGGACCCGGGACGGGGCATCCCCGCAGGCGCCCCGGGAGCCGGCGGCGGGCTCGGCGCGGCGTTCTCGAAGGCCATCGAGGTCATCATCATCGGCGCGGCGGCGACCGGGCTCCCCCAGCCGCTGGGCGGCTCCACCGGCTGGATCACCCGATGCGCCGGGCCGCCCTCGGCGACCACCTGCGTGTCGACCGCGACGAAGGCGGTGAACCGGCAGAGCACCCCGTATTTGAGCGAGGTCTCGACGATCTCGGCCTCCAGGGACCGGTCACCGGCCGCGTAGCGGTCCTCCAGGGCCCGCAGCCGCGCCCGCGCCCAGATCGACCGTACGGCCGGATTGTCCACCGCCGACGCGCTGACCCTCCGCTCCCACGGCGAGCCGTCGGCGCCCAGGCCCCGTACGGTCAGCGCTCCGGCGGCCGTGCCGCGGTAGCGGCCCAGCACGGTGAGCGGGACGCCCGAGTAGATCGAGCCGATGTGGCTCACCGTCCCGGTGACCAGGTCGAGCCCGTCGGCCTTGAGGGACAGGTCGGTGACCAGGGGGGCGCCGATCCGGCGGTGGATGTGCTCCATCGCCTCGTCCAGCCGGTCCTCGGACTCGACCAGCTCGCACCTGCCCCCGCCGAGCCCGGCCAGCCTGCCCAGGAAGCCGGCGTTGACCGCCCTGTCGATGCCGACCGTGTGCACCCGCACCCCGGCGAGCGCGGCGCCGAGCCGCTCCAGGATCTGGTCCTCGTTGCCGACCTGCCCGTCGGTGACGAGCACCAGCACCCGGTCCCCGGCGGAGTCGGCGAGCAGCGCGGCGGCCCGCTCCAGCGGTGACAGCATCTCGGTGCCGCCGCGCGCCTCCAGCCTGGCCAGGTGCTCCACGGCCCGGTAGCGGTTGCGGTCGGACGCCTCGGACAGTCCCTCGCCGAGCCCCTCCGGGTACTCCACGACGGTGTCGAAGGAGAGCACCGCGAACCGGTCGCCCGAGGTGAGCGTGTCGACGATGCGGGCGGCGGCGCGCCGGGCGGCCACCATCTTCCAGCCGGTCATGCTGCCCGAGCGGTCGAGCACCAGCACCACGTCCTTGGCCCCGGCCTCGGCGGGCGCCGGTTCGGGGACGACGGTCAGCGTGAACGTGCCCTCGCCCTCGTCGTCCCCGTCCGGGGCGAGCGCGAGGGAGGTGGAGGTGTCGAAGGCCAGGCGCAGGATGAAGTCGCGGTCCAGCCGCTCACCCGGCTGGAGGCGGATCGTCGTGCCCTCCTCCCGGACCACGTGCAGGCTGGAGCGGACCTCGCGCAGTTCCAGGCCCGCCGGGTCGACCGAGACGGCCAGCGACAGGCGGACCGGGTTGGGGAAGCCGGGCAGCAGCACCGGCGGGGTGATCCGGGAGGCGTCGGGGACCGCGTCGGTGTCCGGGGCCCAGCCGTCGCCCGCGCGCTCGCCGTCCAGCGGGGTGCCCGGGACGTAGCGGGGGGCGACGACCAGCGGGAAGCGGAAGGTGGCCGCGCCGTCCTCGTACGGGAGGGGCTGGTTCAGCGTGAGGTGCACGGTGACCCGCTCGCCCGGCACGATGTTGCCGACCCTCATGGTGAAGACGTCCGGCCGGTCCTCCTCGGCGATCGCGGCCCGCTTGCCCTGGGAGATCGCCTGGTCGTAGTCGGCCCTGGCCTGGCCGCGCTCCTTGAGCACGCCCTCGATGACCCGGCCGTCGGCCTCCATCCTGAAGGCGGTCACGGCGGCCCGGTCGGGCAGCGGGAAGACGTACGTCGCCTCAAGGGCCACGTCGTGCGGGTTGCGGAAGCCCTGGACCACCTCGACCCCGGCACTCAGGCCGGACACGGCGGCGGTCACGTCCACGCTCTCCAGCGGCAGGTTGCCGCGCTCGGTGGCGAGCGCCCCCATCCCGGCGTCGGGGACGGGCAGGCACTCCTCCGGCGGCAGTGTGGTGATCGAAGTGGTCATGCGTGAATTCCTTCCGGAGGTGTGAGGCCGCGTTCGCGAAGGAGCGACAGGAGCCCCTCCGAGGCGGCGGCGATCTCGGCGAGGTCCTCGGGTGAGGGGGCGTGCCCGCCCGTGTCGAGCATCAGCGTCACGCCGTTCGCGAGCCGTACGCCGTGGACGATCACGGCTTGCGCGGCGGGCGTCGCCGGGACTTCCGGGGCGGGCGGCGCCGGGGGAGGGGGAGTTCCGCCGGGTGGGTTCTGAGCCGGCGGGACCGTGACGGGGGAGGGCGTGCCGGGGAAGGGCGTGCCGGACGGAACAGGGGGCGGCGGGGCTTCGCCGGAGGACGCCGGAGACGGCTTCGGCGGAGCGGAGCCGGTGACCGCCGAGGCTGCGGCCGCCGGGGAGGCGGGTGCCGGGGAGGCGGAAGGGCCGGCCCAGAAACGCGGGCGCGCCGCCCGGGGGGAGCCGGTCTCGGCCGGAGACGCGGGCGGGTGCCCGGGGACGGGTTCCGGCGCGTTTTCCGGTGTGTTTCCCGGCGAGGGCTCGGGGAGCCGGGCGATCGACTCCAGCGTCTGGTCGGTGGCCCCGGCCAGCTCGGCCTGGATCTCGGCGATGGTCCGGCCGTCGGACTGGCGCCGCTTGACGGCGACGATCTGGAGCAGGTGGCGCCTGCCGTACATGGCCACGCGGCCCCGGCGGGCAGACGGGGGGTCGAGGAGGCCGATCGTCGAATACCAGCGGATGAGGCGCTCGTTGGGCATGTCCCTGACCCGCCCGTTGAGCTGGGCGGTGGGGGTCAGCGCCGCGGACGCCCGCTCGGCCAGTTCACCGATGGTCCATTCCATGCCTCGATAGTGACACTGTAATTATGACAGTGTCAACATGATGGCTGGTATGGGGGAGCGGATAGATGGGTACGGACATTTCGTAGCAAAGGGGAAACTAAGCTCGAAACAGGGGGGACACTTCATGTCCGCGATCACCAGCCCACTCACGCCAGAAGACAAGAAGACCATTGCCGTCGTGCTCCAGGGGGCTCTCGTCGACCTGCTCGACCTTTCGCTCTTGACCAAGCAGGCCCACTGGAACGTGATCGGCCACAACTTCCGGTCGCTGCACCTGCAGCTCGACAAGATCGTCTCGTCGGCCCGGAAGCACGCGGACACCGTCGCCGAGCGCGCGGTGGCCCTCGGGTGCAACCCCGACGGCCGGGCCTCCACGCTCACGAGCACCAGCGAGGTGCCGCAGCTGGAGTCGGGCTACCTCAACGACGGCAAGGTCGTGGCCGCCATGACGGACATCCTCGGGTCCATCATCCGCCGGATGCGTGAGCGCATCGAGGCCGCCGAGCAGCCCGACCTGGTCACCCAGGACCTCCTCATCGAGATCACGCAGGACCTGGAGAAGCACCACTGGATGATCGAGGCCCAGCGCTAGATCGTCTTCCGAGGCGCCCCGGCCCGTGAGGGCCGGGGCGCCTTTCGCGTTCCCGGCGACTTCGCTCTCCGTGTCGACGCGCGGATGGCGCTCTGGAACCGGTTCACGGAGGAAGAGTGGGCGCCCATACTCCATTCCATGGAGACCTACGCGAAGGCCGCGAGGGGGATCACGAGGGGGATACGGGATGAAACTGATCCACCTATCGGAGATCGATCCCTCCATGACCGGACTGGTGGGCGGCAAGGCCGCCGGGCTGGGTGGGATGATCAAGGCGGATGAGCGCGTTCCTGACGGTTTCTGCCTGACCACCGAGGCCTACACGTCCCGTGATCTCCCGGAGGACGAGCTGGTCGACGCCTACGAACGGCTCGGCGGCGGGCGCGTGGCCGTCCGCTCCAGCGCCACCGCCGAGGACCTGCCGTACGCCAGCTTCGCCGGTCAGCAGGACACCTACCTCAACGTCGAGGGCGCCGGCCCGCTCATCGACGCGGTCCGCAGGTGCTGGGACTCCCTGTACACCGAACGCGCCGTGGCCTACCGCGCCGCGGCGGGCATCGACGAGGCCGCCATGGCCGTGGTGGTCCAGCGCATGATCGATCCCGTGGTCGCCGGTGTCCTGTTCACCGCCAACCCGATCACCGGCTGCCGCACCGAGACGGTCGTCGACGCCGCCCCCGGACTGGGGACCGCCATCGTCGACGGCACCGTCGTCCCCGACCACTACGTCCTCGGCCACCCACCGCCGGCCCTACCTGACAGCGGCGGGTGCCTCGGCGGGCGGCAGCTCGAAGAACTACGGGAGGCCGGGCGGCGGCTGCAGGAGCTCTTCGGCTCGCCGCAGGACATCGAGTGGGCGATCGATTCCGGCGGCACGCTGTGGCTGCTGCAGTCCCGGCCGATCACCACCCTGTTCCCCGCCCCGCCGGAGACCTGCGACATGCGGCTCTACCTCGAGTTCGGCCACATCCAGGGAATGCTCCGGCCGACCACCCCGATGGGGGTGTCGCTGCTCAAGACGGGCTCGGCCTTGTGGTTCAAGGCCGCGGGCGCCACGGTCGATCCGCGTGATCCGCTGCCCCGGCTGGTCCCCATCGGCGGGCGGCTCTACTTCGATCTGACCGATTTCATCCGCAACAGGTCCATGCGGAAGCGCCTGGGGGCATCTCTGCAGGTGTACGGGCCGCGGGTGCAGGGTGCCGTCGAGCGCGTCCTGGACGATCCGCGGTTCGCCCCGCGCGGCGGCATGCCGTTCCGCCTCCGCAGCGCCGTGAAGATCACGCTGCGGCTGGCACCCGGTGCGGTCTTCGGCCTCGCCCGTAGCCTGGCCGGGCCGGACGCCGCCCGGGCCAGGGCCTACCGCGCCGTGGAGGAGATCAAGCGCCTGACCGTGCCGCCGAGCGAACCGGCCACGTCGGCCGAGCGGCTCCGCTGGGTGGTCGAGGACTCCCACCGGGCGGTCATGAGCCCCGACATGATGGGGCTCGTGTGGCCGCTGACGGCCGGGATCCTCGCCGGCGTCGCGCCGTCCGCACTGCTCGAAGGTGTCGCCACCGCCGAAGAGCTGGACATCGTCCTGGGCGGGATGCCGCACAACGTGACCACGGAGATGGACCTCGCGCTCTGGCAGGTCGCGGTGAACGCGCGCGAGCACCGCGACCTGTTCCTCGCCACCCCGCCGGAGGAACTCGCCGCGAGGTACCACGCGGGGGAACTCCCCGACATCGGGATGGCCGGCTTCCTCGACAGGTACGGCATGCGCGCCGCCGCCGAGATCGACGTCGGCATGCTCCGCTGGGAGGAGGAGCCGGCCCCCCTGTTCGCCACGATCGCCAACTACCTCCGGGTGGACGCCCCCGAGCAGGCGCCAGACCGGCGGTTCGCACAGGCCGCGCGGCGGGCGGAGAAGACGATCGAGACGCTGTCGCGGCGGGCGCGGCGCAGCAGACCGGTACGCGCCCGGCCCGCGATCTTCCTCATGCGCCGGTCGCGCAAGCTCACCGGGCTCCGGGAGATCGCGAAGTTCGCCTGGTTGCAGGTGATCCGGGCGGCCCGCCGTCAGCTCCTGCTGATCGGAGGCGACCTGGCCCGTCGCGGCCTGCTGGAGCGCGCCGACGACATCATGTTCCTCGATCTGTCCGAGGCCCGCTCCGCCGTACACGACCGGGCCGACCACCGGGACCTGGTCGCGGCACGCCGCGCCGAGTACGAGCGGGAACTGCGGCGGCCCACCGTCCCGGGAGCCCTGCTGTCCGACGGGACCGACGTGGAGACACTCGCCCCGCCCGGGCCCGCGGAAGCCGGAGTGCTGGTCGGGATGGCGGGGGCCGCGGGCCGGGCGACCGGCAGGGCGCGGGTGATCCGCGATCCGGCCGGCGCGCACATCGAGCCGGGTGAGATCCTCGTGGCCCCCACGACGGATCCCGGCTGGACCCCGTTGTTCCTGACGACGGCGGGGCTGGTGACCGAGACCGGGTCGCCGATGGCGCACGGCCCCACCGTCGCCAGGGAGTACGGCATTCCGGCCGTCATCTGCGTCCGCAACGCCACGCACGAGATCAGGACAGGGCAGCTCATCACGATCGACGGGGCCGCGGGCACGGTTCGGGTGGAGGAGGACGGCTGAGGGCCCGGCCGTCCGGGCCGTCAGGCCTCGGAGGGCCATCGGACACGTACCGGCGTCCGCGCCACGTGACCGGGCCGCGCCGCCGAGGCCGGACAGGACGGGCACGGGCCGGGCCGTCACCGAGGTATAAGCCGTCCGCGCTGGGTGAATCCGGGGAGGACCACACGGCCGGCGGGGGAGGAGGCGGGCGTGGTATTCGACTCCTGGAGCGGGATCATCCGGACCGTCGTCGCCGCCGTGGTGGCGTACGCCGTGCTGGTGACGGTGCTGCGGCTGTCGGGCAAGCGCACCCTGGCGAAGATGAACGCCTTCGACCTGGTGGTCACCGTCGCGCTGGGCTCCACGCTGGCCACCGTGGTGCTCTCGTCCGATGTCGCCCTCGCCGAGGGCGGGCTCGCGCTGGCCCTGCTGGTGGCACTGCAGTTCGCCGTCGCCTGGCTGACGATCCGCTCGGCCCGGGTGCGGCGGATGATCAAGTCCGAACCGACCGTGGTGCTGCGCGACGGGCGGCTGCTGGAGCAACCGATGCGCCGCCAGCGCGTCACCGCCTCCGAGGTGCGCCAGGCGGTCCGTGCCAGCGGCTCCGGCGCGCTGGAGGACGTCGCCGCCGTCGTCCTGGAGACCGACGGCAGCTTCAGCATCATTTCCCGCCAGAAGCTCGGCGCAGGCAGCGCCCTGGCCGGCCTGGCCGGATTCGCCGGCCCGGATGCTCCCGCCGGTTCCGGGCACCGGCCGTCCCGATGACCTCTGTCCCGGCCGCGCCACCACCTCACGCCGGAGCGGGCCCGGCACCGGCATGAACCCCCGCGACGAGGAAACGGCCGGCGACCGCCAGACCTGGGCCGAGCGGCTGATCGACCGCCTCAACGGTCTCATGAGCGTCCTGTTCCTGCTGTTCCTGCTGTTCCTGCTGGTCGTGCTCGGGCAGAATCTCGCCCGCCAACCCGTGCTGGCCGATGTCCTCTTCGCGGCGGGCTGGCTGCTGTGGGCCGCGTTCGCCGCCGAATACGCGCTGAGGTTGTACGTGGCCCCGGCGCGGCTGCGGTTCCTGCGCCGCACCTGGTGGCAGTTGATCTTCCTACTCGTGCCGTTCCTGCGGTTCCTGCGGCTGCTGCGGCTGATCCGGCTCGCCCGGGCCGGCGGCGTGCTCGGCTCGGCCGTGCGCGGCGGCCATTCGGCCGGGCGCCTGCTGTCGGGCCGAATGACCTGGCTGGCCGCGCTCAGCGCCATCATGGCCCTGGCCTCCAGCCAGGTGCTGCACGAGTTCGCCGAATACGACGACTACGCCCTGGCGCTGCACGACGCCGTCATGGGCACCGTCACCGGTGAACCGCTCACCGTCAGGACCACGGCCCTGGCCGCCGTCGTCGAGGTGTTCCTGGCCGTCTACTCCGTGGTCGTCTTCGCCTCCGTCGCCGCCGCGATGGGCGCCTACTTCCTCAGCCGCCACCCCTCCGGTCCGCAGGACGGCGAACGTCCGGGCGACGAGCCCCCGGCCGACCAGACCACCCGTCCATGACGTGCTGGTATGTCCCCGCTTGACGAAACCGATCCGTTTCGCATGCGGTGATCCGACCGGCCGACGGGTACCGGCCCTTCACACGACATCCGCCACCGGAAGGAGCGCGCCATGCCGGTGCGCGAAATGGTCGACACCCGGCCCCGCCGGCATCGACCTGACCGCCGAGGCCGTCCAGGCGCCGATCGACCGCGTCCGGGCCCGCGCGAGCGGGGGATCGCGATCTGCCGACCCGGTCGAGGGGACGGCTCGGCACCCCTCCGGAGGACGCGAAAGCCCCTCAGCACCTTTCGGGCACGGCTGTTCGCCCGCACGCGGCGTAAGTAGAAGATCGTTGGTGAAGAACATGTGGAGCACGACCAGTACATTGTGCGCGGCCGTACTACTGCTGGCCGTATGCGCCTGTGGCGAGGAGGGCGACGCCGGATTCTCCACGGAGGAGTTCGCGCCGAACACGGGGGCCAACGAGATCGTCAACGACGTGTACGTGAGGAACGCCTTCATCGTCGGTGGTCCCGCGGGCGAGCCGCTGCCACCCGGGTCGGGTGTCCCCCTCTACGTGACGCTGGTGAACCAGCGAACCGAGCCGGACCGGCTCGTCTCCGTCAGCGCGTCGCCCACGTTCGAAGGTTTTCGCGTCCGCGGAGGCGGCCTGGACCTTCCGGTGCGTCAGCCGGTCGGCGGGGACGTGAACCCGCAGGCGTTACTGACCGGGTCGACCGGGGACCTGCGTAGCGGCACCTACCTTCCGGTGTCGTTCCGGTTCCAGGATGCCGGGACCGTACGGGTGCAGGTGCCCGTCCTGCCGCCCTCACAGTGGCGGGCCACGTACTCGCCCTGGCCGTCGCCCGGCTCGTGATGGAGGATGCCGGCCTCGATACCGGGAGCTTCGGCGACGGGCGCGGCTTCCGCCCGGCGGCTTGACGCCCGATATCGCGTGGTTTCACCCTCTTGTGGCGCCGACCTTCCCCACGAGTCACGTCCCCGCCCATGGGGGCCGGTGCGATCGACGCCGGCCGCCGTGTCACCGCACCCGTGCGGGGCGGGTACCGGTGAAGCGGGTGATGAGCGGTCCCGCGACCGCCAGGATGAAGACGTAGGCCGTCACCAGGGGTGCCAGGACGGGGTGCTGGGTCGCGGCCAGGCCGACGATGACGATGGAGAACTCGCCCCGGGCGATCAGGGCGGCCCCCGCGCGGGCCCGGCCGCGCCTTCCGACCTCGTCCCGGGAGGCGGCGTAGCGGCCGGTGACGACTTTGGTCGTGCCGGTGACCACGGCCAGCGCCAGGGCGGCGGGCAGCACCGGCGGCAGCTCGCCGATGTCCACGGACAGGCCGATGGCCACGAAGAACACCGCGGCGAACAGGTCGCGCAGCGGGGCGAGGACGGCACCGGCGCGTTCGGCCGTCTCACCGGTGACGGTGAGCCCGACCAGGAAGGCGCCCACCGCGGCCGAGGCGTGGATGTACTCCGCCAGCGCCGCCACCACCAGGGTGATGCCGAGCAGCCTGAGCATGAGCTGCTCGGCCTCCGGATGCGTCACCAGCCGGTTGACGTGGTGGCCCCACCGGTAGGAGGTGGCGAAGGCGGCCAGCACCGCGCCGAGCGCGACCAGCACGCCGATTACGGCCTGCCACCAGGTGCCGCCGGAGACCAGCACCGCCAGCACCGGCAGGTAGGCGGCCATCGCGAAGTCCTCCAGGACCAGCACCGACAGCACGGCCGGGGTCTCCCGGTTGCCCAGCCGGCGCAGGTCGCCCAGGAGCCGGGCGATGATCCCCGAAGAGGAGATGTACGTCGCACCGGCCAGCGCCAGGACGCTCACGCCGTCCAGGCCGAGCAGCCATCCGGCCACCGCGCCGGGCGCGGCGTTCAGCACCAGGTCGACCGCGGCGGAGGGCACGTGGCGGCGCAGGCTGACGGTGAACTCTCCGATGGAGAACTCCAGGCCGAGCACCAGGAGCAGCAGCACGATCCCGATGGACGCCCCCGCTCGCAGGAACCCTCCCGCCGCGGGTACGGGCAGGACGCTTTCCTCGCCCAGCGCCAGCCCCGTCAGCAGGTAGAGCGGCACCGGTGACAGGGTCAGGCGGCGCGCCATCGCGCCGAGGACACTGAGCGCGACCAGGATGAGGCCCAGCTCCAGCAGCAGGACGACGGAGACGTGCACCCGCTCAGGCCCGCAGGATGCGGGTCACGTCGGCGATACCCCTGTCGGTCCCGATCACCACCAGGACGTCACCGGCCCGCAGCACCTCCTGCGGGCTCGGCGAGGCGATCACCTCCTGCCCGCGGACGATCGCCACCACCGACACGCCGGTGCGGGTTCGAGCCCTGGTGTGCCCCAGCGGCCGGTCGGCGTAGGCGGAGCCGGCCGGGAGCTCGACCCTGCTCGAGTTCAATCCGGGCACCTCCCTGCTCAGGTCGGCGAACCGCTCGGCGATGCGCGGCGCTCCCAGGATCTGGGCCAGGGTCTCGGCCTCCTCCTCGTTCAGCCGGAACACCGGCCTGGCCTCGTCCTGGTCGTCGTCGCCGTAGACAACCACCTCGAAGTCACCCGTACGGCGTGCGACGACGCCGATCAGGTCCCCTTCGTGGTTGGTGAACTCGTACCGCAGCCCGACACCGGGCAGGAGCACCTCGTTGACGTCCATGTGCTCATCATCACGGTGGGCACCCCCGGCGCTCTGCGGGGACGGGTCCGTGTCGCGTCTGCGTCGCGCGGGAAGTGATCGTCCACCCCCGGGCCGAGTGAGAGGCGTTCGTCGGCGGCGTCAGGGAGGGCGAGTTCGACTTCCCTGCCCATTGGCTGTACCGGTTGACGATGAGGCACGCCCTCGGATGACGGCGTGGCGGTTCGGGGTGATGGGACGCGGTCGAGTTTGGCGCTTTCCGATCCCCGCCTCTGCGGGTCCCGTCATACCTCGGTGGTAATCGACGGGCGGCGCCCGGAACCTGGATGCTTGCGGCATGAGTGATGAAACCCGTGACGTTGTGGAAGAGCTGCTGCGCCGGATGGCCGAGGGCGATCACGACCGTACGGCGGAGTTGTTCGCCGAGCCGGTCGACTGGCGGCTCGCCTGGCCCGCCGAGGGGCATCCGGCGGTGCCGTGGATTCGCCCCCGGTCCGGCCGGACCGATGTGGCGGACCACTTCCGATCGCTGGAGGCCCACCACGTGCCCGAACTGAACGGCACGTCGGTGGCGCGGATCCTGGTCGACGGGGCGCACGCCGTCGTGCTCGGGGAGATCGCGCAGACGGTGCGGGACGGCGGGGCCTCGTACACCTCACCGTTCGCGCTGCACCTCACCGTCGAGGACGGGCTCGTCACCCGCTTCCACATCTACGAGGACAGCCTCACGGTCGCGCGGGCCCTCAGCGCTCAAATGTGATCGCGAAGGGCCCCTTCCGTCGCGGTGCCGGGGAAAGGGCCCACGCTGCCCGTCAGGCATCGCCCTCTTCCGAGATCCGTGGTTTTCCGGAGATTCGCCCTCCGGGTGACGCCCGGAACCGGATCCGCGCCCGGCCGCCCGGGGCGAGACTCCCGACGGCCGGACGAGGAGCCGAACAAGGGCGTCGACACCGCGCCGCACGCTGTTTTGACGGAACTCTCATGTAAAAAATTTGCCCGGCATTCCGCCTATAGGCTTCTGTTTCGTGCCGAAACGATCATCGATTCTCTGGGGAGCGGCGATTCTGGCCGCCCTGGTTCCCCGTATCCATTCCTGGATCAGGACGATGGTGCCCGGCACGGGGGGCGGCGGGGGTGGCGTCTGGTTCTCGTCCAGTCTCTGCGAGGGTCGCCGGATCGGCTCATGGCTGAACGAACTGCTTGATCCGGTCTGGGACCTCCCGCTCCTGTGGTTCGGATCCGTGCCGCTGATCGTCCTCGCCTGGGGGAGCCGGTTCCTGAGCGGGCGGGCCGGGCGTCCCTGGATCGGCCAGGTCCTGGGACGCCTCGCCGCCCTGGTGATGATCGTTCGCTATCTCCCGTCCCTGCTGCTGCTCGTGATCGACATATCCGCCGATCCCGGGTGCGGGGTCATCTGGGGACCGGGGCTGACGAACTGGGGTGTCACGAGGGATCTCTGCGGCCTGGTCGCCGCGATCCTGGTGCTCCTCGCGGTCCGTACCCCCCGCACTCCGAGAGGCGGCCTCACCCGTACGGCGATCGCGGTGCCGCTGGTGATCGTGGTGCTCCTCGGCGCGGTGGGCGACGCCGCGCGGGGGAAGGTGAGCGACGGGTCCGCGCTCGACTGCGCCGGATTCGGCGACGGCACCGTCTCGGGGCTGGACGAGAGCGAGAAGGAGTTCCTGTGCCGGGTCCGGGACGACTACAGGTGGGGCATACCGGAGCTCGAGGACATGCCCGACCGTGATCTTCTCGCGTACGGCCGCGGGCTGTGCGACCTGGCGGTGCGCCTCGGAGGAGGCGACGTCGACGCGCCCGCCGTGGCGGAGGCGATCGGTGAGCTGCACAGCCACTCGCTGGCCGGAGCGCTGAGTCTGCTGTGTCCCAGGGTGGCCCAGGTGCAGAGGGAGAAGGGGCGGCGGGCGCGGGAGGAGAGCGACGCCTACTTCGCGGCGGGGGAGAGGGGGTGCGCCGCCCATCCCCGGCACCGGCCGAGGATCACACCGGTACGGCAGGTCCGCGAGACCATGTGGACGGAGTTCTGGGAGATCCACGCCTGGGACGAGGGGAACGAGGGCGACGAGGCCGACGACCGGGTGGCCGACCTGGTGGGCAGCGGACCCGGTGCGCTGAGCATCTGGGCGGCGGACGAGATCGGCCACGCGTGTGTGACGGGGGAGTCCTACCGGCGCCGCCCGCCGGTGGAGACACGGGGCTGGGAGCAGGTCGTCGAGGTCGGTTACCGGAGTGGCGACGGGATCCTGTCCATCGTCGACGGTCAGGGCCGGCGACTTCCCGACCTCGCGGCCGGAGGGCCGGGAAGCTACCGGGTCCGGGTCCACGTCCGGGGGCGCGAGGCCGTACGGGAGAACGCCGACGTTCCCGGCGGCACCGTCCAACTGCTGATCATGGTGTTCTCCGGAAAGGAGAGGGAGCCCAGGATCTACCGCGACTCCCTGTCGTCCTGAGCTCAGAGAAGACACCTGGGCTCAGAGAAGATCCCTGGGCTCAGAGGAGATAGCGGGCCAGGTCGGCGATGGGGTGCGGTCCGGAGAGCAGGTCGCGCAGGGTGTCCAGGTGGGTGCCGCCCGAGGTGTGGTGGGCGACGAGGCCGGTGTCGTGGACGGCCCGCTCCCAGCTCCCGTCGTCGTTCGCGGCCTCCTCCAGTCGCCGCAGCACACTCGCCCCGTCCGTCTCCCCGGCCAGCAGCGTCAGCAGGTGCGGCCACTGGACGGCGAGCGCCGCGAGCTTGGCGACCTCGCCGTCCGAGGCGGGGGCCGCACCGGCGAGGGCGCGGCGGTAGGTCAGGAACGAGTAGAAGCGGAACACGTTCACGTACCGCTTGATCTCGCGCGGGTTGAAGAACGTCAGGGCCGGGAGCACGAACTCGATCGCCCGGTAGGCGTTCTCGTCGCTGTAGAGGTCGTCGAAGACCCGGTCGGCGGCCTCCCGGGTCGCCGCGCAGAGCCCGCCGACGGCGTCGGAGCACTCGATGCCCAGGGCGTCCTGCGCCAGCCGCGCCGCCTCGTCGAGGGTCGTCGTGGTCGGGCGCAGCGCCCAGATGGCGTCCTGCAACCGGCTCACCTGGACCGGGTCCGGCGGTTCCGCCGCCCGCGATCCGGGGTCGGGGGTCTCCGCCGGCGTTCGCGGCCCGAATCCCTGCAGTTCCATCGTCGCCCGCAGCCCGAGTCCCGGTATTTCCAGCGGGGTTCGCAACCTGGGCACCGATGCCCGCAGTCCCGGCACGGCCGCTCCCGGTGGCGTGGTGGTGCCGGGCGAGCCCGGTGTGACCGCGCCGAGGGGGGAGGGCCGTGCGGGAGGCAGGGGACCGCGCGAACGCGGCCCGGCCGGATCCGGCGGCGGGTCGAGCCGTTCCAGGGCGGCTGGGGGACCCGCCGGACGCGGTCCGGCCGGATTCGGTGTCCGTGCGGTGTCCGGGTCCCGCGGCCACGCGGTACCCGTGCCCGCGGGAGCGGCGGGAACGGTGGCAGGACCGGCGTGCGCGCCGGGATCGTCCGGGGGGACGGTCGCGGGCCGCGCCAGGTCGGACACGCCCAGCAGGGCCCGTACGAAGGCGGGCAGCCGGTCGGCGTCGTCCAGCAGCGGCACGCTCAGCGGGAGCTGCACGATCTTCTCCAGGAACCGCCAGCCCAGGCCGGACCGCCCGCCGCCCGGCAGCGTCCCGGCCAGCTCCGGGTAGGCCGCCTCGACGTGCGCCACGACCACCTCCGGTTCCATGGCCAGCACGAACACGCAGTTGGGGAACTCCCCGGCGAGGAAGAGGTTGATCGCCTCGATGACCTGCGCCACCGTTCCCGGCGAGCAGCGGTCCAGGTCGTCCACGAACACCACCAGCGGGCGCTCCCCGGTGGCGACGAGGTCGAGGACCTGCCGCATGTCGGTCTGCACCAGGTGCAGGAAGCCGGTCCTGGAACGGTACCCGGGGGCGGTCGCGACCTCGTTGACGAACCCGTCGGCCGCGCCGGGGCCGAGCAGGTCGGGCTGGGTGACCAGGCCGCGGAACGCGTTGTCCGCCGACTCGCCGAAGAACCGCGCCAGCCGTACGGCGCCCGCCCCCACCACCAGTGCCGACCCGGCGGAGCCGACGGCCGCGGCGGCGTTCCCCAGGAAGGCGCCGAGTGCGGGCAGCAGCGCGGCGGCGGCCAGGAGCGCCCCGGTGAGGACGACGGTGGCGACCAGGCCGAGGGCCACCGGCGCCAGGCGGGTCATCGCCAGGTGGTAGGCGCGCCTGCGGACCGCCTCCCGGTCGATCCTGGACAGGTTCAGCTCCAGCCAGAACCGTTCCCGCTCGGCGCGGGGCAGCCGCCGGGTGACCTGGGTGATGATCTCGTGGGCCAGCCCGGCCCAGACCTGCTCGCCGCTCTGGTACATCCACGGGTTGAACCAGACCGTGGGCCGCCAGTCCGCCCGCCGCAGCGGGAGCGGGCCCGGCTCGGCCCGCCCGGCGCTCTCCCGGGGACGCCGTCCCGTCCTGGCGAGCACCTCGGCGTTGGTCAGCGTCCGCTCCGCGCGGGAGCCGGGCAGGTGGATCGGGGCGGGGTCGTCCCCGGCGGCCCCGGGGTCCAGCAGGTCCTGGATCATCCGCATCAGCGAGGTCTTGCCCGCGCCCCAGGGGCCCTTGACGCCGATCGTGAGCGGGGGCCGGGTCTCGGGGTGGCGGACGAACGCGGCGATGGCCTCGGCGTAGACCCGGTGCCCGAGCTGGTCCTCGGTGGTCCACCGGTCGGCGGTGAGCCTGGCCCTGGGCCGTACCGTCCGCGACCCGGCCCGGCGGCGGCGCAGCAGCGCCGAGGTCTGCGCCCGCTCGGCCGCCGACAGCCGCGAGTGGCCGAAGGTCCGCACGTCCGGGTGGACGAACGTGGTCGTCTCGCCCAGCAGGCCCCACTGCCTCAGCTCGGCGGCGTCGCCGAGGATCTCGTCGATCGGCTCGTCCTCGTCGAGGAGGGCCGCCCTGCGCAGGATCTCCCTGGCGGGCTCGCTCAGGTGGAGCTCGTAGACCCGCCGGACGATCTCGACCCCGCAGGCGGGCGGGGCGTGGTCGCCGAGCCGCGCCAGGACGCGGGCGAAGGCGGCGTGCGGCACGGCGGCGGTGTCCCTCGCCGGTGTGATGGCGACCCCCGCGACGGCCCCGTACGAGATCAGGATGGGCGTGCGGGCGGCCGAGACCGCCGCGTAGCGGGCGAGCGCGTAGGCGTGCAGGTCCCCGACGCTGATCGTCCCGTCCCCGTCGAGGTCGGCGGCCCGCGTCGTGAGGCCCTCCGCGATGACGTCGGTCAGCGTGCGCACCGGGCCGGGTACCGTCTCGTCGAGCCTCAGCGTGAGGGTGAGGGCCGCCGCGGCCACCCTCGGCTCCCCGGCCACGGCGAGCTGCCTGACCGGTTCGGCGGAGCCGTCCAGGGCGCTCCAGCCGAAGTCGACGATCATCAGCACGGCGGCCGCCAGCGACTCGCCGACCTGCCGCCCGAACGCGCCGATCATCGATCCCAGCTGTCCCGAGGTCCAGCCGCCGTCGGCGGGCAGCCGGATCACCAGCAGGTCGCCCTCCCGCGCCGAGCGCAGCAGGTTCCACACGCGCTCGCCGTCCGCGCCCGCCCCCTCGCTGGTCCCGGCGTCGACGGTGAACCCCTCGGCGCGCAGCGCGCTCGCCAGCCGCGCGTCCGGCGGGGCGGTGTGCGGCCCGGTGGCGGGGGCGCCCGCGTCCGGCGGGGGCGGGGACGAGGACGAGGACGGGACAGGTGACGGTGGCGGGGTCGCGGCCGTGAGGGAGTCGAGGAAGACGAGAGCTCGGCGGGTGCCCACGTGGGGCGTGGTCTCGAAAACTGGATTCGCGAACGCGAGTCCCTCGCTCAACGGTCCTCCCGATCTGACGGCGGTCATCCCACTGTGGACGCGTCGGACGGGACAGATGGCGATCTTGGCGATAGGTCGACCTGTTTTGACGGATGTTTGCTCGCCGGTTTCCGCAAAGTTTGCGGCGGTGAGCCGGGGCGGCGTCACCTGCGGCGGTGTGGAACCTCGGCCTCCCGCGTCGGCCTGTCACCGGCGCAGGCGGGCGACCTGCTCCGGCTGCTGAACCCGCGTCCCGCGGGACCGCGCCGAGGCTTGTCGCCGTGTCATGGGTTGAGTGAATTCTCAGTGTCCCTCAGCGAGGTCACAGGTCCGGCGTAGCAGGCTTCACCGGGTCATCGTGTCACGGGGTTGAGGAGTCTGGATGAGAGGCGAGGGGTTGGGCGAACGGCGCAGGTGGCCGTGCGTCGCCGCGGTGTGGAGCTCGCTCTACGGTGCGGCCCACGTGTGGTGGCTGGCAGACCCGGGGTCGCCGCTGGCTCCCCCGGAGGAGGCGTTCTCGCCTGGCC
This sequence comes from Streptosporangium sp. NPDC023825, assembly GCF_040639575.1. NCBI lineage: Bacteria > Bacillati > Actinomycetota > Actinomycetes > Streptosporangiales > Streptosporangiaceae > Streptosporangium > Streptosporangium sp. NPDC023825. The sequence goes on from NZ_JBFAAE010000037.1 coordinate 17,042, forward strand.
GGTGGGTGGCGGTGACGCTCGCCTTCACGGCCACGGCGGTGTGCTCGGTGATCGCCGCCGGGATCGGACACCACTGGGCGGCGCCTGTGCGGTGGATGCTGGTGGCGCTGGCGTGGGTGATCGGGGCCGGGCTGATCGTTTATTCGTACATGCTCGCCATCAGCCTCGCCACCATGCTGTTCGGCCAGGTCGACGACTGGGGGAGCCTGTTGACCCGCGCGGCCGGGGCGACGGCGGGCGCGCTGACGCTGGCGTGTGCCGTCGCCGAGCAGCGCAGGGTGAGGCGGGCCTGCTCTCACTGCGCCCGAGTCCACGGCCGTTCGCCGGAGCGGCGCACCGATCCCACACCGCGGTGGGCCTACCTCGCCGCCTACGTCGCGATCGCCGGTTGCGCAGCTCGTGTGATCGTGCTGGTAGTCGACTCCATCACGACGCACAAGCCGCTGCCGTTCGCGCTCGGTGCGCCCTTCGGGATCTTCGTCGCCCTGCTGATCCTGGCCGGCACCCTTCTGCCGCTGGCATTGGTCCACCGGTTCGGCAGGATCTGGCCGCGTTGGGTGGTCCCGCTGGCGGGACGTGACGTGCCGCGATGGCTCGTGCTCGGGCCCGCCTTGTTCGTCGGCGCGGGCTTGGCCGGCTACTTCGGCGTGGCCGGGATGACGGCATGGCTCCTCGGCAAGGGCAACCTGGCTCAAGCCCCGGTCTGGAAGGTGTCGATGGAAATGTTCGGCTATACGTCGTGGGGCTTGGGCCTGCTCGCCGCCTCTATGTCCTACTACGGTTTGACCAGGCCGGACTGTCCCTCTCATGGGTTCGCCGTCCCGCGCGCCCTGAGAACATCTTCATGATCGGATCAACGATCGATCACCGAACGAGACACGGTCTCGGGGCCCGTCGGAGTCCGGTTCCCATGAAGGACCGGCGGCGTAGCGGTTCATGAGAAGCGTCGCCTCCCGAAGTCGGCGCGTGTGCTGACGGCGGCGCGGGACGAGTCCGGGTCGGGTCCGGCGCCGGGGACGTTCACGTGGCGGGGACGGAGAGGGGAGAACGCTCACGCGACGAGCGCGGGAGCGGCCAGCCGGGGGAGGACGAAGTCGCCCACCCGCCAGGCCTCCTCCAGGTGCGGCCAGCCGGACAGGACGAACTCCGACAGGCCGAGCTCGGAGTATTCGCGGATGCGCTCGGCGACCTCCGCGTAGCTGCCGACCAGCGCGGTGCCGGCACCCTCCCTGACCAGCCCGACCCCAGCCCAGAGGTTGGGTGAGATCTCCAGCGCGTCCGCGGAACCTCCGTGGAGGCCGGCCATGCGGCGCTGCCCCACGGAGTCCATCCGGGCGAACCGCGCCTGGGCGGCGGCGATCCTGTCCGGGTCCATGCCGTCGAGCAGGCGCCGGGCGTGCGCCCAGGCCTCCTCGGAGGTGTCGCGGGCGATGACGTGCAGCCGGATGCCGAACCGCGGCTCGCGGCCCGCCTCGGCGGCGAGCGTACGCATCCTGGCGACCCGTTCGGCGATCATCGCCGGGGGCTCGCCCCACATCAGGTAGACGTCGGCTCCGGCGGCGGCCACCCGCTCCGCGGCGGGGGAGGCCCCGCCGAAGTAGATGTCGGGGGTGTCGAGGAGCGGAGTGGCGAGCCCTCCCCCCGACACCCGGTAGTGGGCGCCCAGGTGGTCGAACGGCTCGCCCGCCCAGGTGCGCCTGAGCACCTCGATGAACTCGCCGGTGCGCTCGTAGCGGGCGTCGTGGTCGAGGAAGTCGCCGTAGGCGCGCTGCTCCCCGGGGTCGCCGCCGGTGACCACGTTGAGCAGGAGCCGCCCTCCGCTGATCTCCTGGAGGGTCTGCGCCTGCTGGGCGAGCAGCGTGGGAAGGGTGAAGCCGGGCCGGAAGGCCACCAGCAGCTTGAGCCGCTCGGTCCGTGCCGCGACGGCGCTGCACGCCACCAGCGGGTCGGGGCAGCCCGCTCCGACCGGGGTCAGCGCCGCCTCGAAACCGGCCGCCTCGGCGGCGCGGGCCACCTGGGACAGGTAGTCGAGCGTCGCGGGCCTGGCCGCGGCGCCTCCCGCCGCGACGGTGGTCGTGGCGGGCCTGACGTGATGGCCGTCGCCGGTGGTGGGCAGGAACCAGTGCAAGCGCATCTTCGCCTCACAGGGCTCATACGGAACGGGTGGTGTCCCTGATATTAACCACATAATACCTATCTATAAAGAGGGAATTAGGGTGAGGCCGGGGACGGCCCCTGAACAGGGATCCCGGGCCCGGGTCCGGCCGGCGGGCCCGGGCCGGCGCCTTCGTCCCCTTCCCCGGCGGGTCCGGCGAGGTCGTGGCGGGCCGGTGGGTTCGTGGCGCGGGCCCGCCGCCGGGGAGGCGGTCTCAGAGGTCGCGGGCCCAGATCTCCTCGACGAAGTCCCCGCCGCCCGGCCCGCCCCCGCCCCGCTCCTTCTCGACCAGCTCGAAGCCCGCCGCCTGGTAGATGCGCCTGGCGCCCACCAGCACGTCCCTGGTCCACAGCACCATCCGCCGGTAGCCGGCCGCCCTGGCGAAGCGCACGCACTCGTCCACGAGCCGGGTGCCGATCCCCATGCCGCGTACGGACGGCTCGACCAGCAGCATCCGCAGCTGCGCGGTCTCGTCGTCCTTGCGCACGCAGAAGACGCATCCGGCGCGCTCGCCGTCCACCTCGGCGATCCAGGCCGCCTCGCGCCGGGGGTCGTGGCCGTCCACGTAGTCGGCCACGACCCTGGCCACCAACGCCTCGAAGTCCATCCCCCAGCCCCGCTCCTGGCTGTAGAGCGTGCCGTGCCGGTAGACCACCCAGCCGAGGTCGCCGGAGCGCGGCGGGCGGATGACGTACGGCCGCTCCGCCTTCGGTGTCCGGCCGAAGATCTCTTTGATCGTCGCCATGCTCGCGACCAGCCGGTCGCCGTCCTCGTCGGTCACCCCTGCCATCAGGTCGCGTACCTCCTCCGCCGCGCGCTCGTCGAAGCCCGCGAACCTGGTCCTGCCCTCGGCGGTCAGCTCGACCACCTGCCGCCGCGCGTCGGCGGCGGACCGCTCGCGCACCACCAGGCCGTCGCCCTCGAACCTGCCGAGCATCCGGCTGAGGTATCCGGCGTCGACCCCGAGCAGCCGCCGCAGGTCGCTCACCTCCATCCGGCCCGCCCGGTCCAGCTCGAACAGCACCCTCATCTCGGTCAGCGAGTAGGGGCTGTCCAGGAGGCCCTGATGAAGCAGGCCGATCAGCCTCGTGTAGAAGCGGTTGAAGGCGCGGACGTCCGCCACGTGTCTCTCCATGCTTGACAGAATCAACCAATTCGTTGACGGAGTCAATGAATTGGCCGACGCGGCCTCCTGTGAGATCGGCGGCCCGCTGCGCTAACTTCGCACTTTGGCCGAGAACGGATGATGAGCGGGGGCGGCGCGTGCCGCGCCCACGGCGGGAGCATGATGGCTGAGGTCGCGTACATCGGCGGATACACCCCGGACACCAACGGGTCCGGGCCGGGGATCACCCTGGTCGAGCTGGGGAGCCTCGCGCGGCTCGGGGAGACGGCGGCCTCCGGCCCCTCCTTCCTCGCCGTCCACCCCACCCTCCCGGTCCTCTACGCGGTGGGGGAGAGCGAGCGCGGCACGGTCTGCGTCTTCGCCCGCGCCGGGGACGGCACGCTGAGCCCGCTCGCGCAGCGGCCCAGCGAGGGGTCGGCGCCCTGCCACCTGGCGGTGGACCCCACCGGCACGCGCCTCGCGGTGGCCAACTACGGCGACGGCACGGTCAGCGTGCACGGCATCGACGGCTCCGGCCTCCTGACCGACGTGTGGATCTTCCCCTACCGCGAGGGCGCCCACGCCCACCAGGCGGTCTTCGGCCCCGACGGGGTGCTGTACGTGAGCGACCTGGGTTCCGACGAGGTCCGCCGCTACCTGGTCGGGGACGAGGTGGTCCCGCATCCCGCGGGCCCGGTGCGGCTCGCGTCAGGCATGGGCCCCCGGCACATGGCCTGGTCGGACGGCCACTGGTACGTGGCGGGGGAACTGGACGGCACCGTGCGCGTCTACGAGGTCTCCGGCGGCCTCGACGACTCCGGCGCCTCCGGCACCCCGGGTGTCTCCGGCGGGGAGTGGCGCGAGGTCGCCGCCGTCCCGGCCGGCGGGACCGGCGGACACAACCAGCCCTCGCACCTGGAGGTCTCCGGCGGGCTCGTCTACGTCGCCAACCGGGGACCCGACACGATCTCGGTCTTCGCGGGTCCCGGGCTGGAGCCGGTGGCGGAGGTCCCCTGCGGCGGCGTGTGGCCGCGGCACTTCGCCATCGCCGACGACCGCGTGTACGTGGCCAACCAGCGCTCGGACGGCGTCGCCGTGCTCCCGCTCAAGGGAGGCGTGCCGCAGCCCGCGGAGGAGGTCTTCGCCGTCGGCACCCCTTCCTGCGTGCTGCCGCTGCCGTAGCATTTCCCCCAGGAGCCTCCCGGGACCTCCGGCCCGCTTCCGATGTGCCCTGGCGTGCCTCTGGCGTGCCGTTGACGTGCCCCTGATGCGCCTCTGATGTGCGCGCCCGGCCGGGTGCGGGGAGCCTGCTCCGCCGGGCGGCTCACCTGTCGATCATGGGAAAGGACATGTGAGGACTACTCCCCTTGGTCTAGACCACTGGGCGCATCTGCGGGCAGAATGCGTTGCGTCGGTGGCGAAAACCCGTCGCCGGTCCGACCGTGCCACTTAGTCTGGCCATCTTGTATCGAACTCACTACCGGAGGATGCCATGCGTATCGGAGTGCTCACCGGGGGCGGCGACTGCCCTGGCCTGAACGCCGTTATCCGCGCCGTCGTGCGCAAGGGAGTGGGCGTTCACGGGCACGAGTTCGTCGGGTTCCGCGACGGCTGGCGCGGTCCCCTCGAGGGCGACACCATGCCGCTTGACATCGAGGCCGTACGCGGAATCCTGCCGCGTGGCGGAACGATCCTTGGCTCTTCCAGGACCAACCCGATCAAGATCGAGGGTGGCGTTGAGAAGATCAAGGAAAACCTCGCGAAGGGCGGGGTCGACGCGCTGATCGCGATCGGCGGCGAGGACACCCTCGGTGTGGCCAAGCAGCTCTTCGACAAGGGCGTGAAGGTCGTCGGCGTGCCCAAGACGATCGACAACGACCTCAACGCGACCGACTACACCTTCGGCTTCGACACGGCCGTCAACATCGCCGTCGAGGCGATCGACCGCCTGCACACCACCGCCGAGTCCCACCACCGCGCGCTGATCTGCGAGGTCATGGGCCGCCACGCGGGCTGGATCGCCCTGCACGCCGGAATGGCGGGCGGCGCCAACGTCATCCTCATCCCGGAGAAGCCCTTCGACATCGACAAGGTCTGCGCCTACGTCGAGTCCCGCTTCAAGACGCGGTACGCGCCGATCATCGTCGTGGCCGAGGGGGCGCACCCGGTCGAGGGCCAGATGGCGCTGCAGGCGGGCGAGCTCGACGCCTTCGGCCACGTGCGGCTCGGCGGCATCGGCGAGAACCTCGCCAAGGAGATCGAGAAGCGCACCGGCAAGGAGGCCCGTACCACCGTGCTCGGCCACATCCAGCGCGGCGGCACCCCCACGGCCTTCGACCGGGTGCTGGCCACCCGGTTCGGCCTGCAGGCCATCGACGCGGTGCAGGAGGGCGACTTCGGCAAGATGGTCGCCCTGCAGGGCACCGACATCGTCAGGGTCGGCCTCGACGAGGCCACCAAGGAGCTGAAGACCGTGCCGGCCGGCCGCTACGAGGAGGCCGAGGTCTTCTTCGGCTGAGCCGGATCGCCCCCGGAGGCCGCCCCCGAGGCGTCTCTCCGGGGGCGCCGGCAAGTGTTCTGCAAGCGGCCTCCCCTAGCCTCCCGACAGGGCGGCCGCCCGCGATTCCCCTCCATGTACGGCTTGCGCCTTGACCAGGCACCAGCGGGGGCGCAAGCCGTACATCATCGCCCCTGGGAGTCGAACAGCGACGGGCCCCTCCGTGCGGGGGCCGGCGGCGGGGCGACCGGCTCCCGGAGCCGGTCCTCGTCGCGGAGGCTCTCCAGTTTGGCCAGCAGGGCGGCGTCGTTCTCCATCTCCCGCGGCGACGGCGCCAGGATGACGGCCAGCAGCAGGCCGAGGGTGAGCAGGCTCACCAGGGCCAGCGTGGGCAGCATGAAGTCGACGCCCCTGGCCCCCTCGACCGGCGTCAGCGAGATCAGGGGCCGCACCTCGAGCGCGAACATGCCGGTGTAGTGCATGCCGCAGACGGCCAGAGCCATGATCAGCGCGGCGCCGCCGGTGGCGAGCGCGCCGCTGACCCGCAGGGTGAACCAGAGCGCCACCGTGGAGGCGGCGATCGCGATCAGCACCGAGAGCCCGACCAGCAGCGGGTCGTAGGACACCTGGGCCGACATGTTCATCGCGAACATCCCGATGTAGTGCATGCCCGCCACGCCGAGGCCGGTGAGCACGCCGCCGGACAGCAGGGGGAGCGGCCTCTCACCCTGGTAGGAGACCAGCAGCAGGCCCGCGCCCACGATGACGACCGCCAGGGCCGCCGAGCCGACCGTCAACGGCACGTCGTAACGGATCTGGCCACCGCCGACGGCGAAGCCCATCATGGCGACGAAGTGCATGACCCAGATGCCGGTGCCGCCGATGGACAGCGCCCCGCCCGCCAGCCAGCGGGCGCGGGCCGCGCCCGTCGCCGCGCGGGCCCTGGCGGTGAGCAGAAGACCGAGCATGCATCCGACACTCGACATGACGTAGGCCAGCACGGGGGTGAGCAGGCCATAGGAGAAGTGATCTACGTGGGACATGTTCCAGTTTCTAGTGAGAGGGAAATCAGGGGATTATTGCAGCTCGCGGCCTTTCCGGAGAAAGGCGCGGGCGCCCGATGACGGGAATCGAGGATCCGTTCTGGCGAGCGGTCGCGGTTTTCCGCGTCGCATCCCTCGGATACGCGGCGCTCCTGCTCATCCGCGCCGGAGGGTACGCCCACCCGGTGACCGGCTGGCTGGTGATCGGCGTCATGGCACTGTGGACCGTGGCGACGATCTTCGCCTACTCCGTCAGGGAGCTGCGCGGCCGGCCCCTGCTCGCCGCCGACATGCTCGTGACCGTGGGCTGCCTGCTCGCCACTCCGGCCGTGCAGGGCGCCTACCAGCAGGGTAGCCTGCCGATCACCGGCACCTGGATGGGCGGGGCGGTGCTCGCCTGGGCGGTGTACGGCGGGCGGCGGCTGGGGGCGGCGGCCGCGCTGATCGTCTCGCTGGCCGACCTGTGGCTGCACGGCGTCCCCGGGGGCGGCTTCGAGGTGCTGCCGATCAACGGCACCGTCCTGCTCTTCCTCGCCGGAGTGGTCGTCGGGCACGTGGCCCGGCTGGCCAAGAAGGCCGAGGAGCGCATGCAGCAGGCGATCGAGCTGGAGGCCGCCGGGCGGGAGCGGGAGCGGCTCGCCCGGGGGATCCACGACTCGGTGCTCCAGGTGCTCGCGCTGGTCCAGCGGCGCGGGCAGGAGATCGGCGGCGAGGCGGCCGAGCTGGGCAGGCTCGCGGGCGAGCAGGAGGCCGCGCTGCGCGAGCTGGTCAGGCTCAGGCCCGAGGCGTCCGCCCTCGGCACCGCCGACCTGTGCGCCCTGCTGCACAGGTACGGCTCGGCCACGGTGACCGTCTCGGCCCCGGCGACCCCGCTGACCCTGCCCGCGGCCACCGCGGCCGAGATGGCCGCCGCGGTCGGGGCCGCCCTGGACAACGTCGCCCGCCACTGCGGGGCGCGGGCGCCCGCGTGGGTCTTCGCCGAGGGCGACGGCGGGCTGGTCACCGTGACCGTCAGGGACGAGGGGCCGGGCATCGCGCCCGGACGCCTGGAGGAGGCCGCCGCCGCCGGGCGGCTGGGCGTCGCGCAGTCCATCCGGGGCCGCATCGCCGACCTCGGCGGCACGGTCACCGTGATCTCGGACCCGGGCCGGGGCACCGAGATCGAGATGTCGGTTCCGGCCGGTGAAGAAGACCGGCCGGTCGGGACAGAACAGCCCTAAGGTGGGCCAATGCGCGTGATGGTGGTGGACGACCACCCGATGTGGAGGGACGGGGTGGCCAGGGATCTGGCCGAGGCCGGGTACGAGGTCGTGGCGACGGTCGGGGAGGGGCGGCAGGCGGTCCGGGTGGCCGCGGCGGTCCGGCCCGAGCTGGTCGTGCTCGACCTGCAGCTGCCCGACCTGCCGGGGGTCGAGGTGGCCAGGAGGCTGGCCGCGTCGGAGCCGCCGCCCCGGGTGCTGATGCTGTCGGCCAGCGGCGAGCAGGAGGACGTGCTGGAGGCCGTCAAGGCGGGCGCGTCCGGATATCTCCTGAAATCGGCGAGCAAGGAGGAGTTCCTCGACGCGGTCAGGCGCACCGCCGAGGGCGACGCGGTGTTCACCCCCGGCCTGGCGGGACTCGTCCTGGGGGAGTACCGCAGGCTGGCCGCCCGGCCCGTGCCCGAGGCGACCCCCCGCCTGACCGAGCGGGAGACCGAGGTGCTCCGCCTGGTCGCCAAGGGCCTGTCGTACAAGCAGATCGCCGAGCGTCTGGTGCTCTCCCACCGGACGGTGCAGAACCACGTCCAGAACACGTTGAACAAGCTCCAGCTCCACAATCGGGTGGAGCTGGTCCGCTACGCGATCGAGCAGGGCCTCGACGAGTCGTAAGCGCGACTAAAGTGACAAGGTCGAGACGTTGTCTTTGCGTGAGTACGCGAGAGACTTGACTGTGGTTCCCGGGCTCCCGGGTTCTCCGGGTCTCCCTGACGTCCCCCGACTCCCCGTTCCCCTCGAAGTTCCACCGGAGGTCGCACCATGACCATGTCCGCCTTGGGCGAGCCCTGCGTTCTGCTCAAACTGGGCGAGGTCGTCCTCAAGGGCAACAACCGCGAGCTCTTCGAGCGCAGGTTGCAGGCCAACATCAAGGCCGCCCTGAAGGACGTCGGCGTCAAGGTCGACGTGCGGCAGCGCCACGGTGTCATCGCGCTCTTCCTGCCGGACGGCAGCGACGCGGAGATCGCCGACGCGGTCGCCGAGCGTGTCTCGTACGTCCCCGGCCTGGTCTGGGTGCACCGCGCCTGGCGGGTGGAGAAGGACCCCTCGGCGATCATCAAGGCCGCCATCGAGTTGCTGGCCGACCGTGACGACGTCAGGCGCGGCGTCTCCTTCGCGGTCCGCTCCCGCCGCCGCGACAAGCGCTTCCCGCTCACCTCGATGCAGCTGGACCGCTCGGTCGGCGGCGAGCTCAACGACATCTACGGCCTGCCGGTCGACCTGAAGCGCCCCGAGCTGGTGGTCTCCATCGAGGTCGACCGCGACGAGGCGTTCGTCTTCACCGGCGGGCAGCCGGGCCAGGGCGGGCTGCCGGTCGGCACCAGCGGCAGGGGCCTGGTGCTGATGTCCGGCGGCATCGACTCCCCGGTGGCCGCCTACCGGATGATGCGCCGCGGCCTGCGGGTCGACTTCCTGCACTTCTCCGGCATCCCCTTCACCACCTCGGAGTCCATCTACAAGGCGTACGCGCTGGTCAGGGCGCTCGACAAGTTCCAGGGCGGGTCCCGGCTGTGGGTCGTCCCGTTCGGCAAGGCCCAGCAGTCGATCAAGGCCTCCGGGCAGGACCGCCTGGCGATCATCACCCAGCGGCGCCTGATGCTGAAGACCGGCGAGGAGGTCGCCCGCCGCCTGCGCGCCGGGGCCCTGGTCACCGGCGACTCCCTGGGGCAGGTCTCCTCGCAGACCCTGCAGAACATCACCGCCCAGGACGACGCCGTCGACATGCCGATCCTGCGTCCCCTCATCGGCCTCGACAAGACCGAGATCATGGCCGAGGCCCGCCGCATCGGCACCCTGGCGATCTCCGAGCTGCCGGACGAGGACTGCTGCACGCTCCTGGCCCCCCGCAGGGCCGAGACCGCCGCGAAGGTCGCCGACCTGAAGAAGATCGAGCGCCGCCTCGACGCCGAGGAGCTCGCCGTCCAGCTGGCCGGTTCCCTGCAGGAGTACAAGATCGACACCTGACCCCCGGGCACGCCCGGGGGAGGGCCGAGAGGTCAGGCGGGCGCCAGGAGGTCACCGGCGGCGACCTTGCCCAGCAGCGGCGGGAACCGCTCCATCACCCGGGCGAGCTCGTCCAGGTCGCCGTCGACCAGCGCCTGCGGGCCGTCGCAGAGGGCCTGCTCGGGGTGCGGGTGGACATCGATGATCACGCCGTCGGCGCCGGCCGCGATGGCCGCGCGGGTGAGCGGCAGGACCAGGTCGCGGTGGCCGCCGGAGTGGGACGGGTCGACGATCACCGGCAGGTGCGACAGCCGCTGGGCGAGCGGTACCGCCGAGACGTCCAGGGTGTTGCGGGTGGCGGTCTCGAAGGTGCGGATGCCGCGCTCGCACAGCACGATGTCGAGGTTGCCGCGCTGGGCGACGTACTCGGCGGCCATCAGCCACTCCTCGATGGTGGCGCTCATCCCGCGCTTGAGCATCACCGGCTTGCCGGAGGCGCCGACGGCCTGCAGCAGCGCGAAGTTCTGCGCGTTGCGGGTGCCGACCTGGAGCATGTCGGCGTAGGAGGCCACCAGCTCCACGTTGTCGGCGTCGACGACCTCGGTGACGACGGGAAGCCCGGTCTCCTCGCGCACGTCGGCGAGGATGCGCAGCCCCGCCTCGCCCAGCCCCTGGAAGGCGTACGGGGAGGTGCGGGGCTTGTAGGCACCGCCGCGCAGCAGGGTGGCCCCGGCCGCCTTCGCCATCAGGGCGGCCTCCAGGGTCTGCTGCGGGGTCTCCACCGCGCACGGCCCGGCGATCAGGGTGACCGTGTCCGGGCCGATCGGCACGCCGCCGACGCGCACGGTGGACCGCTCGGGGTGGTTGTCGCGGCTCACCAGCTTGTACGGCGCGCTCACCCGCATCACGTCGGCCACCCCCGGCATCCCGCGCAGGTCCAGGGTGGCGAACTGGGCGATGTCGCCGACCAGGCCGATGATCGTGCGGCTCACGCCCCTGCTGACGAACGCCTCGCCGCCCGCCGCACTGATGATCTCCACGATCGCCTCGACGTCCTCTCGCGTGGCGTCCGGGCCCATGACGATGACCATTTCTCTCCCTCTCGATCGCTCCGCCGGTGCCTGCCGATCCCGGCGGGCCCCGATGGTTTTCGTGGTTGTGACGTTCTCGGCGAAGGCCGGGAAAAGCAGAAGGCCCCGGGTCCGAAAACCGGACCCGGGGCCTTCTGTTCGCCAGGCTGTCAGCGCAGCATCTGGAGGCGAACGGTCCGACCAGAGGGTCCGTCGCCATACCAAAACCAGAACGCGGTGCGCATAGCCGCAAATGATAGCGCACGACGAGAACGCGTTCTCCCGTGACCCGGGGTCCGGAGGGGGAAGGGTGCAATGCGGTGGCCACCGAGGAGGTGGGAAACCGACGATGGCAGGATTACCCCGTGCCAGCGGGGAAACGGCGAGGGGAGTGACGGTGGAGCAGTCCGAATCGCCGGAGGAGCCTCGACTGCCCCCCGGCCAGTACGTCCCCCGGGGCAGGCCGGTGATCCACTACGGCCGGGTGCCCACCTTCCGCCCGGCGACCTGGCAGTTGCACGTCATGGGGGCGACCGCCTCGGGCGAGCAGCACCGCTTCACCTGGCCCCAGTTCTCCGAGCTGCCGCGCACCACGATCCTGGCCGACTTCCACTGCGTCACCAAGTTCTCGATCATGGGAAACGAGTGGAGCGGGGTGTCCACGGAGACGCTGATGAAGATCGCCCCGCCCGCGCCCGACGTGAAGCACGTGATGATCTGGGGTGAGTACGGCTACAGCGCCAACGTCCGGATCGGCGACTTCGCCCGCTCCCAGACGATGTTCGCGCTGGAGCTCGACGAGAAGCCCATCTCCCCGGAACGCGGGTTCCCGGTGCGGATGGTCGTCCCGCACCTGTACGCCTGGAAGAGCGTCAAGTGGGTCCGCGCCGTGGAGTACCTGGTGGAGGACAAGCGCGGTTTCTGGGAGGAACGCGGCTACCACAACATCGCCGACCCCTGGCGCGAGCAGCGCTACTCCTATCAGGAGGAAGCGGGCGAAGGTCCGCCGTGATCGGCGTTCGCCCCTGATCAGCGGGGTGGGTTGACTACGGTTTCCCGCATGTCGACCACCGGCTGGGTGCTGCTGTGCGCCTTCAGCGCCCTCCTCGGATTCCTCCTGCCCCGCCCGCGCCGGCGGCACCCGGACCCTCCGGGCGGCCCGACGGACGAGGCCACCTTCCTCACCCTGCACATCGCGGCGATGGCGGCGCCCTCGCTGCGGGCCGGGCTCACCCGCGACTCCGCCCGCAAGGCGGTCCGCCACCTGCGCGCCCTGCTGGGCACCGGCGCCATCGCGGTCACCGACTCCGGCGGCCTGCTCGCCTGGGACGGCGTGGCGGGCTGCCACCGCGACCACGCGCCCGAGCGCGCCCGTGCGGTCCTCGCCTCCGCCCGCCCGCGCACGGTGGCCGAGGACGAGCTGGCCTGCGACACGCCGGGCTGCGCCATCCGGGGCGGGGTCGTCGTGCCGCTCACCGTCGACGGGCGGGTGGTCGGGGCGCTCGCCGCGTACGACACCGTGGTGAGCCCGGCGCTGGTGCGGACCGTCACCGAGGTCGGCCGGTGGGTCTCGGGACAGCTGGAACTGGCCGAGGCCGACTCCTCGCGGCGGCGGACGATGGCGGCCGAGATGCGGGTGCTGCGCGCCCAGATGTCCCCGCACTTCGTCTACAACGCGCTGACCACCATCGCCTCCTTCGTCCGCACCGACCCCGACCGGGCGCGGGAGCTGCTGGTGGAGTTCGCCGACTTCAACCGGTACGCGCTGCGCCGGGCACGCGACTTCACCACCCTCGCCGAGGAGGTGCACTGCGTGGACCGCTACCTGCTTCTGGAACGTGCCAGGTTCGGCGACCGGCTCCGCGTCACCCTCCGGGTCGCGCCGGAGGTGCTGTCGCTCCCCGTCCCGTTCCTCTGCCTGCAACCCCTGGTGGAGAACGCCGTCAAGCGCGGGGTGGCCGCGGCGGGACGTCGGGGCGAGGTCCGGGTGGTGGTCAGCGACGCCGGCCCCGAGGCGCACGTCAGCGTGGAGGACGACGGCCCGGGCACGCCTGCCGAGCGGACCCGGCCGCTCCTCGACGGCGGTTTCCCGCACGAGGACCCGCACGGGGACGAGGAGGGCGGAAACGGGCTGGCCGGCGTGGACGTGCGACTCCGCCAGATCTACGGCGAGGACTACGGCCTGGTCGTGGAGAGTGCCCCGAACGCGGGTACCACGGTGAGGCTCCGCATTCCCAAGCTCCCCCGCCAATAGCTACATGTAGTCAAACTATTACCTGAAGTCGCCATGCGGCTTGCGGCGGATGTGGTTCAGGGGGCAGCGTAGGGTCATGTTGCGAGTCCTGGCCGTTGACGACGAGGTCCCCGCCCTTGAGGAGATCGCCTATCTCCTCCGCCAGGACCCCCGGATCGAGCACGTCTCCACCGCCGTGGGCGGCGTCACCGCGCTCCAGGACATGGTCCAGATGATCGGTACGGGCGAGCGGCTGGACGGGGTCTTCCTCGACATCCGGATGCCCGGCCTCGACGGCCTCGACCTGGCCAGGCTCATCGCGGGCTTCCCCGACCCGCCCCGGCTGGTCTTCGTCACCGCCCACGAGGAGTGCGCGGTGCAGGCCTTCGAGCTGGAGGCGGTCGACTACCTGCTCAAGCCGATCAGGGCCGACCGGCTGGCCGAGGCGGTGCGGCGCCTGGAGGCGTTGATCCCCGCGACCCCCGCGGCGGCCGACCCCGTGGCCGAGGACGTCATCCCGGTCGAGCTCGCCGGGCGGACGAGGTTCGTGCCGCAGCAGGCCGTCTGGTTCGCCGAGGCGCAGGGCGACTACGTCCGGCTGCACACCGACGAGGGCAGCTATCTGGTCCGCATGCCGCTGGCCGCCCTGGAGCGGCGCTGGGCCGGGTCGGGGTTCATCAGGGTGCACCGCAGCACGCTCGTCTCGGTGCGGCACGTGAGCGAGCTGCGCTTCGACGGCGGCCGGGTGATGCTCAGGGTCGGCACCGAGACGCTCCCGGTCAGCCGCCGCCACACCCGCCAGGTCCGCGAGCGGCTCATCCGCCAGTTCCGCGACCGCCCGGCCGTCCCCGGGGTGGCCCGGGGCAGGTCCCTGCCCTCCGCCGCCCTGCGCTAGCCGCGCGGGGTCGCGGGCCCTCGGGCGTGTTTCCGGGGATCCTCGCCCCTCTCCGGGCCGTACGGCCGCCGTGCGGCCACGTCTTTGCCGGGCCCCGGCGTGGCGCTCTCACACCGCCGTGCGGCCACGTCTTCGCCGGGCCCCGCCGTGGCGCTCTCACGCCCCCGTGCGGCGATTCACGCCCGGGTGGACCCCGGCACGCCCACTCCCGGGCCGCCGGGCCGCCGGCCGTGTCTCCGATCGCCGTCCCGGCCGTGGCCCGGACGGCGTCCCGCGCTCGCCTCGGGCACCCTCGCCCGGGACGCCTGCCTGCCCTCACCGGGCTCCCGGCCCCTGATCTCCGTTCGCCGGCACGCGTTTCGCGCGCCCCGGCGGCGTTCCCCCTACCGGTGGTCTCACGGGCCCCAGAAGCCCCCGATCGACCGTTCGTCGTCCGCCGGCGGCCGCTCGTCGTACCGGTACTCTCCGCACATCGACAACTACGGACCGTTAATCGCGCTGGGGGGAAAGCGCCGCTCACTCGTCTGGACGCGCCTCTAGTGTTCCCTCATCGGAGAGCGAGACCCGCCGCGTCAGGGGGGACAGAGCCGGAAGGCTCGCACAAGACCTGACGCGCGGACATCGGGTGACCGTCGAGAGCCGGCGACATCCGGTCACTCGGCCGCCGGGTCCTTGGCCGGAAGGGGAGGGGCCGCCGATCTCCGATATGACGGGACGCCCGCGCCAGCCAGCGGGCCGGACCGTGATCCGGCCACACGGGGGCGGTCGGATCACGAGGACGGGCGTCCCGTCTGACCTCGCGGACCCCGGGGACGCGGGCCCTTTTCGCCGGTGATCACCGGCAGGCGGCCGGTCGCCGGATCAGGTGGCGCGCAGCTTCTTGAGCGTGTCGATGTCCTCGCGGTGCTTCTCGGCACCGCCCGGCGTCTCGATGCAGAACGGCACCCCCGCCACCGCGGGGTGGCGCATCATCTCGGCGAAGGGGGCCGCGCCGATGTGGCCGGCGCCGATGTTCTCGTGCCGGTCCCTCCTGGAGGCGCACGGGTCCTTGGAGTCGTTGGCGTGGACCAGCTTGAGCCGCCCCGGGGCGAGCGCGTGCAGGGTGTCCAGGGTCTCCTTGACGCCCTCGGAGGTCGACAGGTCGTGCCCGGCGGAGAAGACGTGGCAGGTGTCGAAGCAGATGCCCGCCTTCGGGTGCCAGTCGAGGGCCTCCAGGTAGGGCTCCAGGTCCTGGACGGTCGCGCAGAGCACCCCGCCCTGCCCGGCCATCGACTCCAGCAGCAGGTCGGGCCCGTCGTCGGGGATCTCCTCCAGAAGCGGCAGGAGGTGCTCGCGCAGCTGGCGCAGAGCGGCGTCACGGGGCTGGCTCACCGCCGACCCGGTGTGGATGACCACTCCCTTCGCGCCGATCGCGTGGCCACGCAGCAGGTTGTGCCGCACGGTGGCCAGCGACTTCTCCAGCGTCTCGGGACTGGGAGACCCCACGTTGACGAGGTAGGAGGCGTGCACGAAGGACAGCACGCCCGATTCGCGCAGCTTGGCGTCCTGGGCGGGGTCGCCCGCGGCGAGAGCCCAGCCGCGGGGGTTGCTGACGAACACCTGGATCATCTCGGCGCCGATGTCCGCGGCGTACCGCAGCCCGCCCTTGGCGAGACCGCCGGTGACGGTGACGTGCCCGCCGATGGGGGAGAGTGAAGTCATAGTGACCCCATTTTAGACGCCGGCCGGGTGGCCGGCCCGTCCCCGGCGGCCGGTGTTCCTCGCCGCCGCCGTCGCCCGCCGGCACCCGTCGTTCAGGCGAGTTTGGAGCATGTTACGAAAATCCGGGGCAAATCATGGCTCACTTTGCGGTTCGTGACGCTGGACCGCGCACACCGGCGGTGTGTGTACTGCTCCCATGCCTAACGTGAACCCCGCGCCGCCGGTCCCGGGGCTGGCCGCGTTCAACGCGCTGGGCGCCGAGGAGGCCGAGGCCGGGCTGCTGGCCTGCTGCGCCTGCCGGGCCTTCGCCCGGGAGGTGGCCGCGCTGCGCCCCTACCGCGACCTGGACCGGCTGGCCAAGGCGGCGGAGGCCGCCGTGCGGGGGCTGGACTGGTCCGGCGTCCGCGAGGCGCTGGCCGCCCACCCCCGGATCGGCGAGCCGCCCCGGGAGGGTGGTCCGGCGGCCGGTTCCGAGCCGCCCGGCCACCCGGGAGAACACGCCGAAGGGCGCTCGGGAACGGAGGCGGCCTGGTCGCGGGGGGAGCAGGCGGGGGTCGGCACGGCCGGGCGGGAGGTCCTCGACCGGCTGGCGGAGGGAAACCGCGCCTACGAGCGGCGGTTCGGCCACGTCTACCTGATCTGCGCCACCGGCCTGTCGGCAGGGGAGATGCTGGCCCGTCTCACGGAGCGGCTCGGCAACGACGAGGACACCGAACGGGACGTCGTCAGGGCCGAACTCGCGAAGATCACCCGTCTGCGGCTGGCGAAACTCCTGGGAGCCGCCGCGTGAGCCCCGTACTCATCGAGAACCGCACCTTCGGGGAGGGGGCCGCATGAGCCTGTCCACCCACGTACTGGACGCCGCCCTGGGCAGGCCCGCGGCGGGGGTCGCCGTACGCCTGGAAAGGGACGGCGAGGTGCTCGCCGAGGGCGTCACCGACGCCGACGGGCGGATCGCGGGATGGACCTGCGGGGCCGGTGACCACCGCCTGGTCTTCGACACCGGCGGCTACTTCGCCGCCCGCGCGGTGGAGGCCTTCTACCCCCGGGTCTCGATCGACTTCACGGTGGCGGACCCGGGGGAGCACCACCACGTGCCCCTGCTGCTCAGCCCGTTCGCCTACTCGACGTATCGAGGGAGCTAGCATGCCCGTCGTTCTCGGCCCCAACCGCTACGGCAAGGCGGAGACCCGCCTGGTCCGCGTCGTCAGGGACGGCGCCGTCCACCACGTCAAGGACGTCACCGTCGGCTCGGCGCTGTCCGGGGACATGGAGGCGGTCCACCTCACCGGGGACAACGCCGCGGTCCTGCCGACCGACACGCAGAAGAACACCGTGTACGCCTTCGCCAGGAAGTACGGCGTGACGGAGATCGAGGACTTCGCGGTCCTGCTGGCCCGCCACTACGTGGAGTCGCAGCCCACCGTGCACCACGCCCGCGTGGAGATCGAGGAGCACTTCTGGGACCGCATCCCGGTGTCCGACGACATCGCCGGGGAGCGCGGGCGGCACTCCTTCGTCCGCTCGGGCCGGGAGACGCGCACCTGCGCCGTCCACCACGACCGGGACGGCACCACCACCGTGGTCTCCGGGCTGCGGGACCTGGTGGTGCTCAACTCGACCGATTCGGAGTTCTCCGGCTTCGTCGAGGACGAGTACACCACCCTCCCGCCCACCAAGGACCGCGTCCTGGCCACCGCCGTCTCGGCCCGCTGGCGGCACCTGCCCGGCGCGGCGACCTCACCGGCGGCGTACGGGGAGTCGTACGACGAGGTGCGCCGCCACCTGCTCGGGGCGTTCGCCGAGACCTACAGCCTGTCGCTGCAGCAGACGCTCTACGCGATGGGCGAGCGGGTCCTGAACGCCCGCGAGGAGCTCTGCGAGGTGCGCCTGGCGATGCCGAACAAGCACCACTTCCCGGTCGACCTCACCCCGTTCGGGCTGGACAACCCCAACGAGGTGTTCTACGCGGCCGACCGTCCCTACGGGCTGATCGAGGGCAGCGTGCTGCGCGACGACGCCCCCGACGCCCGCTTCGCCTGGGAATGACTGGGAGTGACGACGATGGACTTCCTGCGACCCGCCACGTGGGCGGAGGCACTCGCCGCCAGGGCCGACCGGCCGGACGCGGTGCCCATCCAGGGCGGCACCGACATGATGGTCGAGCTCAACTTCGATATGCGGCGGCCCGGCGCGCTGCTCGACCTGAACCGGGTCGCCGAGCTCGCGGAGTGGAGCGAGGAGCCGGACGGCAGGCTCAGGGTCGGCGCGGGCGTGACGTACGCCCGGCTGATCGCCGAGCTGGGCGACCGGCTGCCCGGCCTGGCCCAGGCCTCCCGCACGGTCGGCTCGCCGCAGATCCGCAACCGGGGCACCGTGGGAGGCAACCTCGGCGCGGCCTCGCCCGCCGGGGACAGCCACCCGCCGCTGCTGGCCGGGGACGCGGTCGTCGAGGTCGAGTCCGCGGCCGGGGGCGTGCGGATGATCCCGGCCGCCGACTTCTACGTCGGGGTCAAGCGCAGCGCGCTGGAGGCCGGCGAGCTGATCCGGGCGTTCTGGATGAGCCCCGCGAGCGGCCCCCAGTACTTCTCCAAGGTCGGCACCCGCAACGCCATGGTGATCGCGGTCTGCTCGTTCGCGATCGCGCTCCACCCCGATGAGCGCCGGGTCGGCACCGGCATCGGCTCGGCCGCGCCGACCCCCCGCCGCGCCGTCGCCGCCGAGGAGTTCCTCGCCGCCGAACTCGACTGGGAGGCCCGGCTCGACCCCGCGGTGCTCGGCCGTTTCGGGGAGCTGGCCGCCGAGGCCGCCTCGCCGATCGACGACGTGCGCGGCACCGCCGACTACCGGCGCCACGCCATCGCGGTGATGGCGCGGCGCACCCTCACCTGGGCATGGAACGAGTTCCGCTCCGGACACTTCGAGAGGAGGGCCGGATGATGCGCGTCACCTTCACCGTCAACGGCCGCACCGAGACCGCCGACGACGTCTGGGAGGGTGAGAGCCTCCTGTACGTCCTGCGCGAGCGGGTCGGCCTGCCGGGTTCCAAGAACGCGTGCGAGCAGGGCGAGTGCGGCTCCTGCACGGTCTATCTCGACGGGATCCCCGTCTGCGCGTGCCTGGTCGCGGCCGGGCAGGCCGAGGGGCGCCGGATCCGCACCGTCGAGGGGCTCGCCGACGGCGACCGGCTCGACCCGATCCAGGAGGCCTTCGTCGAGTGCGGCGCCGTCCAGTGCGGCTTCTGCACCCCCGGCCTCCTCGTCCAGGCCCACGACCTGATCGAACGGGTCGGGCAGCCGTCCGACGCGGAGATCCGCGAGGCCCTGGCGGGCAACCTGTGCCGGTGCACCGGCTACGAGAAGATCCTCGACGCCGTACGCCTCGCCGCGGCGCGGAAGGCGGCGGCCCGGTGAACCCCGTCCTGATCGAGAGCGTCCGCGTGGAAGGCGGCGGCCTGTGAGTTCCATCCTGATCGAGAACGTCCACATCGCCCCGGTCGTGGGACCGGAGATCCCCTCGGGGCACATCCACGTCGAGGGCGACAGGATCGCGGCCGTGGGCGCCGGTCCGGCGCCGGACGTCCCGGGAGCGGCCAGGATCGACGGCACCGGCTGCCTGGCCACCCCCGGCCTGGTCAACACCCACCACCACCTCTACCAGTGGGCCTCCCAGGGACTCGCCCAGGACGCCACCCTGTTCGAATGGCTGACGGCGCTCTACCAGGTGTGGGCGGCGATGGACGCCGAGGTCGTCAGGGGCGCGGCGGGCGCGGGGCTGGGTCACCTGGCGCTTTCCGGCTGCACCACCTCCAGCGACCACCACTACATCTTCCCCTCCGGGCGAGGGGACCTGTTCGCGGCGGAGATCGAGGCGGCGAGGGAGGTCGGCCTGCGCTTCCACCCCGCCCGGGGCTCGATGGACCGGGGGAAGTCGCAGGGCGGCCTGCCGCCGGACGTCGTGGTCGAACGGCTCGACGAGATCCTCGACGCGACGGCCGAGGCCGTCGACACCTACCACGACCCGTCCTTCTCCTCCATGCTCCGCGTCGCGGTCGCCCCCTGCTCGCCGTTCTCCGTCAGCGCCGACCTGATGACCGAGGCCGCCGCGCTGGCCAGGTCCAAGGGCGTGCGCCTGCACACCCACCTCGCCGAGACCCTCGACGAGGAGGAGCACTGCCTGCGGCAGGTCGGGCAGCGACCGGTCGACTACATGGAGAAGCTCGGCTGGCTCGGCCCGGACGTGTGGTTCGCCCACGCCGTCCACCTGAGTGACGGCGACATCGACGTCTTCGCCCAGACCGGTACGGGGTCGGCGCACTGCCCCAGTTCCAACGGCCGTCTCGGCGCCGGGATCGCCCGCGTCTCCGAGATGCTCCACCGGGGCGCGAACGTCGGCCTGGGGGTGGACGGCAGCGCCTCCGCCGAGCTGACCTCCCTCTCCGGCGAGATGCGGCAGGCCCTGCTGTTCCAGCGGGCCAGGTACGGGCCCACCGCGCTCACCGCCCGCCAAGCCCTGGAGATCGCCACCCTCGGCGGGGCGAGGAACCTGGGCAGGCAGGAGGAGCTCGGCTCCCTGGAGGCCGGGAAGCTCGCCGACATCGCCCTCTGGCGTACCGGGGCCTTCGCCTCGGCGGTCGCCGACCCGGTCTGCGCCCTGGTCTTCGGCACCCGGCAGCCTCCTCTGGCCCGGCTGCTGGTCGGCGGCCGGACGGTCGTCGAGGACGACGAGCTGCGTACCGTCGCCCAGGACGGGCTCGGCCGTGCGGGAGGTGAGGCGCACCGCCGCCTCATGCGCCTGGCGGCGGAGCAGGGCTTCGGGATCTCGTGACGCTTCCCGCCGATGGCCCGGAGGCGTCGCCGGGCAGGACCAGGAGCCCGGGTGTCCAGGACGTCCGGGACGTCCGGGACGCCCGGGACATCCGGGGAGGAGGGGCCGGGCGTCCGGGGTGTCTGCGGGGAGGGGCCGGGCGTCCGGGTCGTCCGGGGGCGGATGTCAAGATGGTGCTCCGTCTCACCGGGGTCCGGCATCCGCCTCCCGTCCGCTCGTACCGGCCGGGGGCGCGTGCCCCCCATCCGTCACCAGGGAGCAGGGTTGTCTGAGCCGTCGGGACACGTCGTGATCGCCCCGGACAAGTTCAAGGGTTCGCTGACCGGCGCCGAGGTCGCCGCGCGGGTCGCGGCGGGCCTCGGGCCCGGCGTCGCCACGGTCGCGCTGCCGGTGGCCGACGGCGGTGACGGCACGGTGGACGCCGTCGTGGCCTGCGGGTTCACCCGCGTCGAGGCCGAGGTCACCGGTCCCGTCGGCGCACCGGTCCTCGCCTCCTACGCCTGGCGCGACGCCTCCTCGCCGGGGGACGCCTCTTCGGCAGGGGACGTGGCGACGGCGGTCGTCGAGCTGGCCGAGGCGTCCGGCCTGCGGCGGCTGCCGGTCGCCTCCGGGCCCGCCGCCCCGGCGGGATCCCCCGCGCACGAGGGCGTCGAGCTGGCCCCGCTCACCGCGACCAGTCACGGCACCGGCGAGCTGATCGCCCACGCCGTGCGGCGCGGGGCCCGGCGGGTCGTGCTCGGCCTCGGCGGCAGTGCCTGCACCGACGGCGGCACGGGCATGATGCGGGCGCTCGGCGTCCGCTTCCTGGACGCCGAGGGGCGGGAACTCCCCTCCGGGGGAGCGGCCCTCCGCGACCTGGAAAGAATTGACACATCCGGACTTATCCCCATTGATGGGATCGAGTTCGTGGTCGCGGGCGACGTGGACAACCCGCTGCTGGGCCCGCACGGCGCCGCCGCCGTGTACGGACCGCAGAAGGGCGCGAGCCCCGACGACGTGAAGCTGCTCGACCGGGCCCTCGCCCGGCTCGCCGCCGTCGCCGCGCACACCCACGGCCTGGTCGGTGCCATCGAGCACGACGGCGTCGTCCGCTCGATGGGCGTGGCCGGGCAGCCGGGCGCGGGCGCCGCGGGGGGAGTGGGCTTCGCCGCGCTGGCCTTCCTGGCCGCCGACTTCCGCCCGGGCATCGACTACCTCCTCGAGCTGCTCGGCTTCCGCGACCGGCTCGAGGGCGCGCGCCTCGTCATCACCGGCGAGGGCTCGCTCGACGAGCAGACGCTGCGCGGCAAGGCACCCGCCGGGGTCGCGAGCGCCGCGGCCAAGGCGGGGGTCCCGGTCGTCGCGGTCTGCGGGCGCCGCGGTCTCGGCGACGAGGAGCTGAACGCGGCGGGCATCACGGCCGCCTACGCGCTCACCGACATCGAGCCCGACCCGGCCGTGTGCATGTCCCAGGCGGGCCCGCTGCTGGAGCGGCTCGCCCGCAGGGTCGCGGAAAGGCACCTTTGACAGGCGAGGAACGCAGAGCGGCCGACATCCTCCCCAGGGCTGAGGCCCGGGGTCTCCACGCTGGAGGTATCCGATGAGCGCAGGGGCCGAGGACGTACCGGATCTGGTCATCCGGTCCCGCAGGGTCGTGCTGCCCGGGGGAGAGGGACCGGCGGTGGTCGCCGTACGGGGCGGGAGGATCGTCGGGGTGCACGCCCACGACGCCGAGCCGGACGCCGTCGAGCGGGTCGACCTCGGCGACGTCGCGCTGCTGCCCGGCCTGGTCGACACCCACGTGCACGTCAACGAGCCCGGCCGTACCCACTGGGAGGGTTTCGCCTCCGCCACCCGGGCGGCCGCGGCGGGCGGGGTGACCACCATCGTGGACATGCCGCTCAACTCGCTGCCGCCGACCGTGAACGCGGACGCCCTGGCCGTGAAGAGGCGGGCCGCGGACGGGCAGTGCGCGGTGGACGTCGCCTTCTGGGGCGGGGCGGTCCCCGGAAACGCCGGGGACCTGCGGGCGCTGCACGAGGCGGGTGTGCGCGGGTTCAAGTGCTTCCTGTCCCCGTCGGGCGTGGACGAGTTCCCGCCGCTGGACGCGGACGGGCTGCGGGCCGCCATGGTGGAGATCGCCTCCTTCGACGGCCTGCTGGTCGTCCACGCCGAGGACCCCGCGCTGCTCGCCGACCCCGGGGGGCCGGGATACCCGGAGTTCCTCGGCTCCCGGCCGGGAGAGGCCGAGCGCCGCGCCGTCGAACAGGTCGCCGCGCTGGCGGGGGAGACCGGGGTGCGGGCGCACATCCTGCACGTGTCGTCCGCATTGTGCCTGGAACCGCTGGCGAAGGCCCGGCGGGAGGGGGTGAGGCTCACCGCGGAGACCTGCCCGCACTACCTCACGCTGACGGCCGAGGAGGTGCCCGAGGGCGCCACCCAGTTCAAGTGCTGCCCGCCGATCCGCTCCTCGGCCAACCGCGACGAGCTCTGGCGCGGTCTCGCCGACGGGGTGCTCGGCTGCGTCGTCTCCGACCACTCGCCGTCCACCCCCGACCTGAAGGTGCCCGACTTCGCCGCCGCCTGGGGCGGGATCTCCTCCCTCCAGCTCGGCCTGACCGCCGTCTGGACCGAGGCGGCGCGGCGCGGGCACGACCTGGGCGACGTCGTGCGCTGGATGGCGGGCAACCCGGCCGAGCTGGCCGGACTGCGCGGCAAGGGCGCGATCGCGGTGGGCGCGGACGCCGACCTGGTCGCCTTCGACCCCGACGCCGTCCACACCGTGGACGTCTCCGCCCTGCACCACAGGAACCCGGTCACGCCCTACCACGGCAGGACGCTGGTGGGAGAGGTGCGCACGACGTGGCTGCGCGGCCGGGCCGTGGGTAGGGAACCCCGGGGCGCCCTCCTGTAGGGCCCTTGGACCCGAAGGGCCGTGGAACGCCCCGGTGGCCGGGCCGGCTCCCCGCGAGAAAGGTTCTCTTCCTTGACCGAGTTCACGACTGGATTCACCGCACTGCCCGACCTCGCCCTGCGCACCCTCGGCGGCTCGGTCATCGCGGCCAACGACGAGTCCTTCGCCGAGAGGGAGAGCCTCATCAGGCCGGGCCGCCCCGGCTTCATGCCGCACACCTTCGGGGCCAAGGGCCAGGTCTACGACGGCTGGGAGACCCGCCGCCGCCGCGAGCCCGGCCACGACTGGGCCCTGGTCAGGCTCGGCATGCCCGGGGTGATCAGGGGCGTCGTGATCGACACCGCCTGGTTCAAGGGCAACTACCCGCCGTACGCCTCCGTCGAGGCCGCCGAGGTCGAGGGCTACCCCACGGTCGCCGAGCTGGAGACCGCCGACTGGGTGGAGATCGTTCCCAAAAGCGAGCTGAAGGGGGACGCCGAGCACCTCTTCGCGGTGTCCGGCGAGCACCGCCACACGCACGTACGGCTGAACATGTTCCCCGACGGGGGCATCGCCCGCCTGCGGGTGCACGGCGAGGTCAGACCCGACCTGTCCCTGTACGAGGGGCTCGGCCTGGACCTGGCCGCCCTGGAGAACGGCGCGCTCGTCACCGCGTGCTCCAACGAGTTCTACTCCTCGCCCAACAACGCCATCTCACCCGGCCTCGCCCGCCACCAGGCCGAGGGCTGGGAGACCGCCCGCCGCCGCGACGACGGCAACGACTGGCTGGTGATCCGCCTGGCGGGCTCCGGCGTCGTCGGCCTCGCCGAGATCGACACCACCAACCTGGTGTTCAACGCCCCCGCCGAGGTCTCCGTCACGGGCAGCGCGGACGGCACCACCTGGTTCCCGCTGCTGCCCAGGACCCGCCTGCTGCCCGACACCCGGCACCGCTTCCGCATCCGGGACGCGCCCGCGGCCACGTACGCCAGGGTGGACATCCACCCCGACGGGGGCCTGGCGCGGATCCGGCTGCACGGTTTCCTCACCGAGGGCTGATCCGCCCCGGCACGGTCCGGAGGAGTGGGATCAGTACCAGATGGTGACCTCGGTGCCGGGCGGGACAGCCTGGCCGCCCGACGGGACCTGGGCCAGCACCCTGCCCTTGCCCAGGGTGCGCCTCAGCTTCACCGTGACTCCCGCGGCGCGCAGCTCGTCCCTCGCCGCCCTGTAGTCCTTGAACACGATGTTCGGGATCACCACGATCTTCTGGTCGCCGGGCGGCGGCTCGCCCTCGCGCTCCCAGGGCCAGTGCCAGTCGCCGTTGCACTGCGACAGGGTCAGCCGGACCACGGCGCCCCTGTCGACCTCGGCCTTCGGCAGCGGGTCCTGGGCGATGACGGTGCACGGCTGGGCGGAGTCGGTCTGCTCGACGAACTCGGGAACGAACCCGCCCCCGCGCAGCACCGCGTCGGCCTGGTCGCGGGGCATGCCCCTGATGTCCGGCATGACCAGGCCCGCGCTCACGATCAGGTCGAGCTTGCTGTTCTCCTTGACCGGGTTTCCCACCGCGGGGACGGTCCGCATCACCTGGCCGCGCGGCACGGTCTCGCTGGCCTGCTTCCTGACGTCGTCGACGAGGAGGGAGGACTCCGCCAGCTTGCTCCTGGCCTGCGGTTCGGTCATCCCCACCACGTTGGGCACCGCCACCCGCTTGGGGCCTGCCGAGGCGATGAGGATCAGCTTGCTCTTCGGCTCGGCCTCGGTGCCCGCCGTGGGATCGGTGCGCAGCACGATTCCCTTGGGGACCTTCTCGTCGTGCTCGGCCTTGCCCGTCTCGACCGTGAAGCCGCTCCGCTTGGCCTCGCCGGTGGCGGCCATGATGTTCTTGCCCACCAGGGTGGCGGGCACCACGATGGAGGTGTTCTGCGAGAACAGCCAGCCGGTCACCCCCACCGCGATCACCATGACCACGGCCAGCCCGATCAGGAACCAGCGGGCCCCCGACCCCCTGCGCGGCCTGGGGGCGGCCTCGTGACGG
Organism: Streptosporangium sp. NPDC023825; assembly: GCF_040639575.1. Classification (NCBI taxonomy): domain Bacteria; kingdom Bacillati; phylum Actinomycetota; class Actinomycetes; order Streptosporangiales; family Streptosporangiaceae; genus Streptosporangium; species Streptosporangium sp. NPDC023825. The sequence continues at coordinate 42,678 of NZ_JBFAAE010000037.1, forward strand.
TCGCCGGCCGGGCCGGTGAGCAGGTCGGCGCGGGGCTGGATCAGCGTGTGGTTGGCCGGGGCGGGAGGCGCGGGCGCCACCATCTCCTGGCCGTGCGGCGGGCCGACGGGGACCGACGGCACCGGTCCGCTCTCCCTGGGCAGCATCCGGTGCGCCTCGACGGCGGCGACCAGCAGCGCGGTGGCGTCCGCCGGACGGTTCGCGGGGTCGCGGGCCGTCGCCCTGGCCACCAGGGTGTCGAGCAGCGGGGAAGAGCCCGGCAGCAGCGCCGAGGGCACGGGCACCGTGTCGTGCACGTGCCGGTAGGCCACCGACATCGGGGTCTCGCCCTCGTACGGCTGGCGGCCGGTCAGGAGCTCGAACAGCATGATGCCGGCCGCGTAGACGTCACTGCGGGCGTCGGCGCCCCCGGAGGTCACCTGCTCGGGCGACATGTAGCCGATGGTGCCGATCATGACACCCGTGCGCGTCTGGTTGCTCGCCTCGATCGCGCGGGCCAGGCCGAAGTCGACGACCTTGACCCGGCCGTCGTCGGCGAGCAGCACGTTCTCCGGCTTGACGTCCCGGTGGATCAGACCGGACTGGTGGGCGGCGCCCAGCGCGGCGAGGACGGGGATCATGACTTCCAGCGCCTCGCGGGCGGGCAGCCTGCCCCGGGCGCGGAGCACGTCGCGCAGGGTCCGCCCCGGTACGTACTCCATCGAGAGGTAGACGTTGTCGCCGTCCGTGCCCTGGTCGAACACGTGCACCACGTTGGGGTGCGACAGGCTGGCCACCGACTTGGCCTCGCCGATGAAGCGCCGCACGAAGGCGGGGTCCTCGGCGAGCGAGCGGTGCATCACCTTGACGGCGACCGTGCGGTCGAGCCGGACGTCCAGGGCCAGATAGACGGTCGCCATTCCGCCCCGGGCGATCCGGGACTCAACGCGGTAACGCCCGTCGAGGAGTTTCCCGACCAGGGGGTCCGTAAGCGTCGTGTCCACGTGGCCGAGTTTACGGGCGATTTGGCGCCGACAGGATCCCCGAATCCCAAACCGATGCCGAGACGTGGTGGTTTTCTATCGATGAACCACCGGCGTGCTGTCGATCGAGGGAGAGGAGGCTTCCGCGTAGCGACGCCGGGGTATCCGCCCGGCCATACGGGCCGCCCGGCCCGCGGAGACGGCCGAGCGCATCGCCCGGGCCATCAGGTCCGGACGCTGTGCCCGGGTGACCGCCGTGGCCAGCAGGACCGCGTCGCAGCCCAGCTCCATGGCGAGCGCCGCGTCGCTGGCCGTGCCGATCCCGGCGTCCAGGATCACCGGCACGCTCGCGAACTCGACGATCAGCTCGATGTTGTGCGGGTTGCGGATGCCCAGCCCCGAGCCGATCGGCGCGCCCAGCGGCATCACCGCCGCGCAGCCCGCCTGCTCCAGCCTGCGCGCCAGCACGGGGTCGTCGCCGATGTAGGGCAGCACCGTGAACCCGTCGGCGACCAGCCGCTCCGCCGCGTCGAAGGTCTCGATGGGGTCGGGCAGCAGGGTGCGCTCGTCGGCGATGACCTCCAGCTTGACCCAGTTCGTCTCCAGCGCCTCCCTGGCCAGCCTGGCGGTCAGCACGGCCTCGCCGGCGGTGAAGCAGCCCGCGGTGTTCGGCAGCACCTTGATGTCGCGCCGGCGCAGCACGTCGAGCACCGAGCCGCGCGCGGCCGGGTCGAGCCGCCGCATCGCGACCGTGGTCAGCTCGGTCCCCGAGGCGGCGAGCGCCCGGTCGAGGATCTCCAGGGACGGGGCGCCCCCGGTGCCCATGATGAGACGGGAGGAGAACTTCTCGCCGCCGATGATCAGCTCGTCCGCCGCACCCGTCATGTCAGCCGTGTCGGCCGTGTCGACTGTGTCGATCATGTCCGCCGTGTTCGTCATCGCCCGTCACCCTCCTTGGACCGCGGTGAGCACCTCGACGCGGTCGGCCTCCGCGAGCGCCGTGGACTCCCAGGCGCCGCGCGAGACGACCTCGTCGTTCACCGCGACGGCCACCCCGCTCCGCACGCCGGTCAGCCGCTGTACGGCCTGCGCGACGGTCGCCCCCGGGGGCAGCTCGTGCGCGGCGCCGTTGATGGTCACGTTCATCGGTGCTCCTGCTGTGTGTGCTCCCGGAGGCGGTGTTCCCGCCGCGGGTGTTCCCGGGATTCGTGCTCCCGTGGGGTGCGCTCCTGTGGGGTGCGCTCCCGGGATTCGTGCTCCCGGGAGGTGTGCTCCTGCGGGGTGCGCTCCCGGGAACGGCCTTCCCTGGAGCCGGGCTCCTGGAAGCGGAGGGGGGAGCAGACCCCGGAGAGTCCCGGGTCCGGCTCACCTGTCCCGTCCCCCTCCCCCGCTCCGCCCACGCAGAGGTCGGCGGTGAGCGGCGCGAGCAGGACCCCGCCCCGGTGGTGGCCGGTGGCCAGGTGGAGACCGGGCACGATCGTGGGGCCGATCAGCGGCAGGTTGTCCGGGGTGCCGGGGCGCAGTCCCGCGGCCACCTCGGCCACCTCCAGCTCGGTCACCCCGGGGACGAGCTCCCGCGCGTCGCGCAGCAGCTCCCACAGCCCCCCGGCGGTGACGCGGGTGTCGAAGCCCATCTCCTCCTGGGTGGCGCCGAGGACCGTCTCGCCGTCGCCGCGCGGCACCAGGTAGACGTGCGAGCCGTGGACGACCCCGCGCACGCACCGCCGCAGGATCGGCTCGGGGGAGCGCAGCCGCATGATCTGGCCCTTGACGGGCCGCACCGGGGGCAGCGCCTCCGGGGGCACCCCCTCCAGGGAGCCGGACCAGGCTCCGGTGGCGAGGACGACCAGGCCGGCGCCCACGGCCTCGCCACCATCCAGGCGTACCCCGGTGACCGTTCCCGAGGACGTGAGCAGCTCGGCCACCCGGGCGCGTACCAGGGTGCCGCCCGCACGTTCCAGGGCCGCCAGGAGCGCCGTGGTGACCCTCCTGGGGTCCACCCAGGCGTCGCCGCCCGCCAGCAGACCGCCCCGGACGGCGGGGGCCAGCATGGGCTCCAGGCGGCGGCACTCGCGGCCGGTGAGCCGCTCGGCGGGCAGTCCCCGCCTGGCGGTGAAGGCGGCGAGGTCGTCCAGCGCGGCCAGGTCGTCGGAGCCGAAGGCGACGTCGAGCGTGCCGTCGGTGCGGTAGTCGAGATCGTGCCCGCTCGCGTTCGCCAGCTCGGCGGCGAAGGCGGGCCAGCGCTCCAGGGAGGCCAGGCCCAGCCGCAGCAGCGGCTCCTCGGTGTAGGTGACCTCGCTGACCGGGGCCAGCATGCCCGCCGCCGCGTGCGAGGCGCCGGAGGCCGGTGCGGGGTCGGCCACCGCCACCCTCAGGCCCCGGCGGGCGGCGCGCCACGCCACCGACAGGCCGATCACGCCCCCGCCGGCGACGAGAAGATCGAAATGGTCCGCCATACGTGCTCCGCTCCCTTCGCCGGCATGACCCGGATCAGGTTCGTGGCGGTCGAGGGCTCGCTCGCGGCCGCTGTCCGGACCTCGCTCGCCCGTGCCGTGCCCGATCGCGCCCCAGGGCGCGTCTCCTCGCACATCACCGACTCACAGGGTCCTTCTTCGCCCGCAGCCCTCCTCTCAGCCCGGTGCGTTCCGGGCTCCCGCGCGTCTTCACCCCCACCCTAAGGGTTCGGGCAACACGCTTAGCGCGTCAGATGTGAGGTAAATCCCGTTTTCGTTATCAACGACCGTTGGTAGGAGTACGGGGTTCCCGCTTATGGTCGGGAAGTGTGAATCATGTCGTGGTGGTTGGGGCCGGCCTCGCCGGTGTGCGCAGCGTCGAGGCGTTACGGGCCCGTGGGTTCGGCGGCGAGATCACCCTGATCGGAGAGGAACGGCACCGGCCCTACGACCGCCCGCCCCTGTCCAAGGGGGTGCTGCTCGGCGAGACCGACTCCACGGTCGTCGACTCCGACCTCGACGCGCTCGAGGTCGACTTCCGCGCGGGCGTGTCCGCCAAGGGGCTCCACCCCGGCGTGGTCGAGACCACCGAGGGCGAGCTGGCCTACGACGGCCTGGTCGTCGCCACCGGCGCCCGCCCGATCAGGCTGCGCGGGGACGGCCCCCAGCACGTGGTGCGCACCATCGACGACGCGCTCCGGCTGCGTTCGCTGCTCGGCGAGGGCACCAAGGTCGCGGTCATCGGCGCGGGCTGGATCGGCGCCGAGGTGGCCACCGCCGCCCGCAGGGCCGGCTGCGCCGTGACCGTCGTCGAGGCCGCCGGCACCCCGCTGGCCGCCGCGCTCGGCCAGGCCGGCGCGTACACCGCCCCCTGGTACGCCGAGGTGGGCGTCGACCTGCGCCTGGGCACGATGGTCGCCTCCGTCGACCACGGAGGGCTCACCCTGGCCGACGGCTCGGCGGTCGAGGCCGACGTGGTCGTCACCGGCGTGGGCGTGCGGCCCGCGACCGAGTGGCTGGCCGGGTCCGGCATCAGGCTCGACAACGGCGTGGTCACCGACGAGCACCTGCGCACCTCGCTGCCCGGCGTGGTCGCGGTGGGCGACTGCGCGGCCTGGTGGTCGCGCCGCTACGGCGTCCGCCTCCGCGTCGAGCACTGGGACACCGCCCTGGGCGCCCCGGACGTCGCGGCGGCCACCCTCGTCGGCGACGCCGCGGTCTACGACCCGGTCCCCTACTTCTGGTCCGAGCAGTTCGGCCACATGGTCCAGTACGCGGGCCACCACGACGGCGCCCGCCTCATCCTGCGCGGCGACCCGGCGGCCGAGGGAAAACCCAGGTGGGCGATCTGCTGGGTGACCGAGGACGACCGGCTCACCGCGGTGCTCTCCGTCAACCGCCCCCGCGACCTCGTCCAGGGACGCCGCCTCATCGAGGGCGGGCAGCGCCTCGACGTCGATCGCCTCGCCGACCCTGCGGTAGCGTTGCGCGATTGTACGGTGGCGTAACCTCGCCGCCAGGTGTTTGGCGAAGGGCTCGATGTGGTAGTGGTGGATTCGTGACGCTTTCTGTTGCGCAGATCGACCGGGAAACCGACCAGCTGGTGGGCGAGTGGCTCACCCTGACCGAGGTGGCCAGAAGGCTCAACCTGAGCGCCGGTCGCGCCAAGCAACTTCTCAAGGACCGCAAGCTCATCGGAGTGCGCAGGGGCGGTGGCGAGCCACAGGTCCCCGCCGCGTTCCTCGCCGACGGAGACGTCGTCAAGGGCCTCCCCGGCACCCTCACGGTGCTCCTGGACGCCGGATACGACGACGTCGAGTCCCTTCGCTGGCTCTTCACCCCAGACGACACGCTTCCGGGATCGCCGGTCGACGCGATCCTGGCGGGCCGCCACACCGAGGTGAAGAGACGTGCCCAGGCCCTCGGTTTCTGACGCCCGCCTGTATCTCTGTACGGACGGACGCCGGGACCGGGGAGACCTCGCGGACTTCCTCGACGCCGCCCTCGCGGGCGGGGTCGACATCGTGCAGCTGCGCGAGAAGGGCCTTGAGGCGCGCGAGGAGCTCGACCTCCTCGCCGTCTTCCGCGAGGCCTGCGACCGGCACGGCACCCTCCTGGCCGTGAACGACAGGGCCGACATCGCCTACGCGATCCGTCCCGACGTGCTCCACCTCGGCCAGGACGATCTGCCGGTGCGGGTCGCGCGCGACATGCTCGGCGACGACATCCTCATCGGGCGTTCCACTCACGCCCCCGAGGAGGCGTCCGCCGCGGCCGTCGAGCCCGGTGTCGACTACTTCTGCTGCGGCCCGATCTGGCCGACGCCCACCAAGCCCGGCAGGTTCGCCCCGGGCCCCGGCCTGCTCAGCCACGCCGCGGCCCTGGAGACCGGCCGGCCCTGGTTCGGCATCGGCGGCATCGACCTCGCCAACCTCGACGAGGTGATGTCGTACGGCGTGCGCCGGGTCGTGGTCGTGCGGGCGATCACCGAGGCCGACGACCCCAAGGCGGCGGCCGAGGAGTTCAAGCGGAGGCTGGCCGCCCCCGCCTGAGATCTCTCCGCCCGGCGAGGATCACGTCCCCCGCCGGGCGGGCCGGCCTGCCCGCGAGCGTCTTCGCGGACCGGCCTGCCCGGAACCCGCCGCAGGCCGGCCGGGTGCGCGTCCGGCGCGCGGTCAGGTCCGCCGGGAGGTGGCGGCCACCGCGAGGTCGGCCAGGGCCGCGCGGGCCTCGGGAAGGATCGGGGCGCCCTCCAGCGAGCCGAGGGCGTTCTCCAGATACCCCTTGATCAGGTCCTCGCACGCCACGAGGGCCCCCGTCTCCTCGATGATCCGGCGCAGCCGGTCGACCCCCGCCTCGTCCAGGCCGGGGTCGCCCAGCGTGGTGCGCACCACCTGGGCCTGCGACTCCGAGGCCGCGGCCAGCGTGCGGGCGATGAGCATGGTCCGCTTGCCCTCGCGGAGATCGTCACCGGCCGGCTTGCCGGTCTCGCCGGGGTCGCCGAACACGCCGAGGATGTCGTCGCGCAGCTGGAAGGCGATGCCCACGGACTGCCCGTACTCCTCGCAGAGCCGGTCGATCCACGGCTCCCTGCCCCGGGCGGCCAGTACCAGGCCGAGCCGGAGCGGCTGCTCCACGGAGTACTTGCCGCTCTTGAAGAGGGCGACCCGCAGCGCGCTGTCGAAGGTGCCCTCGCCGTGCGCCTGCTCCAGCAGATCGAAGTACTGCCCGCACATCAGCTCGGTGCGCATGTCGTCGTGGACCTTCTGCGCCGCCGCCAGCGAGGCGGCCGGCAGGCCGCTGTTGCGCCACATCTCACCGGACCAGATGAGCATCAGGTTGCCCAGCAGGATGGCCGCCCCCTCGCCGAACTGCTCGGCCGAGCCGTGCCAGCCCGCCTTCCTGTGCAGCTCCTCGAACCTGCGGTGCGCCGAGGGCATGCCCCGGCGCAGGTCGCTGGCGTCCATCACGTCGTCGTGCACCAGGGCGCTGGCCTGGAGCAGCTCCAGCGAGGCCGCGGCGGCGAAGAGCGCGGGATCGTCACCTCCGCCCGCGCCACGCCAGCCCCAGTAGCAGAAGGCGGGTCGCAGCCGTTTGCCGCCCGCGAGGAAGTCCTCGGCCGCCGAGATGAGCGGGGCCAGCTCCGGAGCGCTGACCTGCGGGCGCTGCCGTTCGACGAATCGCCGAAGGGAGCGGTCCACCTCGGACCGGATCGTATCCAGCGCGGCTGCAGAAGTGATCATCAAATACCTCCAGTGTGGAGACCCTGGGCTTCAGCTCTGGGGGGGAAACGCGGTACGTTGCCGTGCGTATCGGCAGCGTGACCAGCGGTGATGACGCACCGACCACCGTACGCATGATCGACAAGATCCTCTCCGCCGGTCCGGCGGAGAGGTGGAACGCCTGTGGAGCCGATGTAAGGCACGACACCTCCGGGTTCCTTGCGACTGGCGATGAGGCAGGAAACCCAATCTATGAAAATCGGAATCCCCCGCCTTCGACGGCGGGAGGAGGTCAGGTAATGAGATTAACGGTCCAAGAGGACATTTCGATCTAGAGGGGTGGTTGATTTGCGCGATAATTGACACAAGGCCGTTCTGCGGGTGGCGGAGATGATCTGATCGGGCGCCCGGGCGGCCGGGCAAGTATCCTTGCCCCATGGCTCTGGGTCGCGCATCTGTCCTCCCCGATCGTGTCGCCACCGTCCGCGAGCTCCTCGCCGCCGGTGCCCGCTCGTTCTCCTTCGAGTTCTCCCCACCGAAGACCGACGAGGGAGAGCGGCAGCTCTGGCGCGCAGTCCGCGAGCTGGAGTCGCTGCACCCCACCTTCGTGTCCGTCACCTACGGCGCGGGCGGCAGCACCCGCGACCGCACCGTCGACATCGTCGAGCGGCTCGCCCACGAGACCACGCTCACCCCGGTGGCCCACTTCACCGCCGTCAACCACTCCGTCCGCGAGCTGCGCCACCTGATCGGCCGCTTCGCGGGGGCGGGCGTGCGCAACATCCTCGCCGTGCGGGGCGACCCGCCCGGCGACGTGACGGGCGAGTGGGTGCGCCACCCCGAGGGCGTCCAGTACGCCGAGGAGCTCGTCCGGCTCATCCGCCAGTCCGGCGACTTCTGCGTGGGCGTGGCCGCCTTCCCGTACAAGCACCCCAGGTCGAGTTCGATCGAGTCCGACACCGAGTACTTCGTGCGCAAGTGCCGGGCGGGCGCCGACTACGCGATCACCCAGATGTTCTTCCGCGCCGAGGACTACCTGCGGCTGCGCGACCGGGTGGCGGCCAGCGGCTGTGACACGCCGATCATCCCCGGGATCATGCCCGTCACGCAGATGAGCACCATCGCCAGGTCCGAGCAGCTCTCCGGCGCGCCGTTCCCGCCGGAGGTGGCCGAGAGGTTCGCGGCCGTCGCCGACGATCCGGCCGCCGTGCGCAGCCTCGGCATCGAGCACGCGGCCGAGCTCTGCCAGACCCTGCTCGACGAGGGGGCGCCCGGCATCCACTTCATCACCTTCAACCGCTCCAGCGCGACCCGCGAGGTCTTCCAGGCCCTCGACCACACGTCGAAGGCCGCCCCGCTGCCGGTCTGACGCCGTCGCATCCCCGCTCCCGCCGGGGGCGCGGCGGCCGGTGGGCGGTCCCTGTCCGGCCGGGCCCGGTCAGCGGGGCCCGCCGCGGAGCCGCCCGGCGCGCCTGGCCGGGCGGCCGGTTCCCCGGACGAGGCACGCCGGTGCGGGACGTCCCGGGAGGGCGGCGTCCCGTCGGGGATCCGGAGCTCCGGCCGGTGGCTCAGCCGCCCAGCGGCAGGGTGGTCCCGAGGATCGCGTAGCGCTCGTGCCCGCCGGGGAAGACGAACTGCGTGAGCAGGTCCACGAAGCCGACGCTCCGGTAGAGGTGCCGGGCCGCGGTGGGCTGGTCGCGGGTCGACAGCACGGCGGTGCGCTCCAGGCGGCCCGCGCACATGCCCGCGATCATCGCCCGGCCGATGCCCTTTCCCTGGTAGTCGGGGTGGACGTGGATCTCGGCGAGCTCCAGCGCGTCGCCCAGCCAGCCGCGGGCGCCGCCCTCGCCGTGTTTCTCCACGAGGGCCCGCCTGACCACGTCGTGCCACCACTGGCCGGGAACCCCGTGGAAGCCGTAGGCGATGCCCACCGGTGTGCCGTCGGCCAGCTCGGCGAACAGGCAGGTGAAGGCGGGATGGGTGGCGTGGTTTCCCATGATGAGCCTGCGGCCGGCGATCTGGTCGGCGGGCGGGTCCATCGCCTCGGTGTAGACGTGGAGGACCGCGTCCAGTCGGAGCCTGAACTCGTCGGGTCCGATCCGTCGCAGTCCGATCACGCGTCGCACCCTAGCAGTGCGGACGTGGCGCGGGTCGGCACGGGACGCGGGTGCGCGCCTGGTGGGTGCGGCGCTCAAGCGCCGTGGAAGGTCGTCATTCGACCTCGACGGGGACCCCACCGGTGATGCGGACGAGCTCCTCGAAGGAGGTCGGGAAAACGGTGTGCGGATGGCCGGCGGCGGCCCAGACGACCTCGTGCTTGCCGAGCCAGGTGTCGACCAGGGTCCTGACCGGCGCGGGGTGGCCGATCGGGGCGACGCCGCCGATGACCTGACCGGTGGCCGCCCGCACGAAGGCGGGGTCGGCGCGCCGCACCTTCGCCGCGCCCGCCGTCCTGGCGATCAGGTCGGTGTCGACCCGGTGGGCTCCGCTGGTCAGCACCAGGAGCGGCTCGCCGTCGGCGTCGAATATCAGGCTGTTGGCGATGGCGCCGACCTCGCAGCCGAGCTGCGCGGCCGCGGTGGCGGCGGTCGGGGTGGCCTCCGCGAAGACGACGATCTCGCCGGGGACGCCGTGCTCGCGCAGGACGGCGGCGACCTTCTCGATGTTCGGATGCAACTTTTCTGGCACGCGGCCACTCTAAACAGATTGACCGTTGATTGCCGCTTTATAACCGGCGGCCTGCACGGGGAACCCGTGCGCTATGGTCCCTTGACCTGATCCACAGTGATATGAGGAGTTGATTGAAAGTGGGGGTTGGACAGCGGCAGGGAGTGGCCGCGCTGATGACGGCGGGGGCCGTGCTCCTCTCTTCCGCGGGCGTCACCCTTTTCGCGGGCGCCGCCGCGGCCCAGACCTCGGCCGTCCCGGCCGTGACAGCCGTGACGGCGACGGGGGCGAGCCCGTTCGTCGCGCCGGGCAAGACGCTCAAGCTCGGCGCGAAGGGCGCCACGGTGAAGGTGCTCCAGACCCGGCTGGCCGAGCTCGGCTACGCGCCGGGCAGGATCGACGGCCGCTACGGCGGGGCGACCCTGGCGGCGGTCTGGGCCTTCCAGAAGGTCAACGGCGTCACGCCGACCAGCACCGTGGCGCGCAGGACCTGGGCCGCCCTGGAGGCCCCGGTGGCGCCGAAGGTGCTCGTTCCCAACGGGAAGCCGACCCGGGTGGAGGTCAACCTCGCCAAGCAGGTGATGGTCCTCTACGTCGGCGGTGTGGTGAAGCTGGTCAGCCACACCTCCTCCGGCAGCGGGATCTCCTACTGCGAGACGGCCACCTGGGAGGGCAGGACCCAGCGGTTCTGCGGTGACGCCCGCACGCCGACGGGCGACTACAAGACCACCTGGCGCAGGGACGGCTGGCACAAGTCCTACCTGGGCCAGCTCTACAACCCGATCTTCTTCAACGGGGGCATCGCCTTCCACGGCGCGCTGTCGGTGCCGCTGGCGCCCGCCTCCCACGGCTGCGTACGGCTGCCGATGCACGTGGCGGAGGTCCTTCCCGGCCTGCTCGGTACGGGAGTGCCGGTGCACGTCCGGGGCAGGTTCGTCCGGTAGGGCGGCGGAACGGGCGGTCCGGCGGGCGTGGCCCCGCCGGTCGTGAACCGGGGCCCCGGGAGACGGTGATCTCCCGGGGCCCTTTCGCGTGCCCGCACGCACCGATCTTCCGTGCCCGCAGGTGTCTTCACACATCCGAAGATCGAACTTTTGTTCGCCGTTTTACTTGACAGTATTAGTGATCGAATTTATGTTCGATGTGATGACACGGCGCTCGCGGCTCGTGTCCAAGGGCGGCCGATCCGGTCCACGTCGTCGGCGGAGACGATCGGGCCAGGTCAGGACGGGCGGGGAGAGGGGAAGCTCCTCGTCCGGCCGTCCGGTGGATTTGTCGGTGGGGTCTGCGAGTGTGATACCGCCGGCGAAAACGCCGGAGCCGCTCGCGACCAAGGAGGCTGAAGCACTATGACCCCTCGGCTCGGCGATTCCGGTGGGCCCCGGTTGTCCCCCACGGTGCGGGCACACCTTTCAGACGCGCGCGACTGCCTCGAAGAGGCCGCCGCCGCCCGGACTTCCGCCGCGCGTTACGTCGCGGCCCATCTCGCCGCGCTCAGGGCGGCCGCTGCCGTCCTGGCGGCCCGTCCCCGTCCCATGGAGGGCCGCAGGAGGCGCAGGCTGCGCAGCGCCTGGGAAATGCTGCCCGAGGCCGAGCCCCGCCTCGCCGAGTGGGCACCCTACTTCGAGACGAGCGCGGCCAAGCGGGCCGCCGCCGAGGCGGGCCTGACCCGCACGGTGTCCTCGCGGGACGCCGAGGAGCTCATCTCCGAGGCGGAGCGTTTCGTCACCGCCGTGGAGAAGCTGCTCGGCGTGCCGAGCCAGCCCATGCTCCCCGGCCGGGTCCCCCTGGCCGGTTAGAGCCCCGGGTCTCCCTAGCCGGTTGGAGCCGGAGCGGCCTCCCACCCGGGGTCACCGCCCGGGCTCACCGGCGCCGTCCCCGTACGTCCTCGTGCCCGCCGGTCCCCCCGGACGGCACGAGGACGTACGGGGACGTTTTTCGTGCCGCCCGTCCGTCGTGCCGCCCGTCCGTCGTGCCGTCTCCGTCGTGCCGCCTGTCCCCGCCGTGCCGCCCGCCCGTCCTGGGCCGCCCCCGGGCCGTCCTCGCTTCGTCCGTTCTCACGCCGCCGTCGTGGAGTTCTGGCGGGCGGCGCGGTGACGTAGCAGGAGCATGGCGGCGTCGTCGCTCAGAGGCCTGCCCACGTGGTCGAGCAGGTCGGCGCGGAGGGCGTCCAGCGAGCCCTGAGGGTCGTCGCCGTCCAGCAGGTGCGCCCGCTCCAGCAGCGGGTAGAACTCGCCGACCCCGTCGCGCGCCTCGATGACCCCGTCGGTGTAGAAGAGCACCTGGTCGCCCGGCTCGAACGGGATGTGGTGCGGCTGCGGCTCGCTGGCCTTGAGGGCGCTCATGCCCAGCGGGAGCGCCTCGTCCGGCGGGTCGGCGAACCAGATCCCGCCCTCGGCGTCGAGCACCATGGGCGCCGGATGGCCGCAGTTGATGACGGTGATGGTGGAACCGCCGCTGATCTCGGCCAGCACGGCGGTCACGAACTGCTCGCCGGACAGTTCGCGGGTCAGGGCGTTCTCCAGACGCGCCACGACGCCCTGGAGCGTCCTCTCGTCGTGGGCCGCCTCCCGGAAGGCCCCGAGCACCACGGCGGCCGTCTCCACGGCCTCCAGGCCCTTGCCCTGGACGTCCCCCACGATGATCCGCACCCCGTGCGGGGTGGTGACGACCTCGTACAGGTCGCCGCCGATCCTGGCCTCCGCCGTGGCGGAGGTGTACGAGACGGCCACGCCGATGCCCGGTCCCGCGCGGCGGGGCACCGGGCGCAGCAGCACCCGCTGGGCGGCCTCGGCCACCGAGCGCACGTCGGCGAGCTGGTGTTCGTGGCGCAGCCGCCCGGCGCTGGCCAGCACGCTGGCCATGGTGACGCCGAGGATGGCGATGAGGGTGATGTCGGTGCGGGGCATCCAGAGGATGTCGTTGTAGGCGCCGAGCGCGAGGCACAGCACCAGGGCGACGACGCCGACCACCGTGGTGCGGGCCAGGCCGCAGGCCACGCTGGCGAAGGCCGGGCCGAGGGCCAGCAGCGGCAGGAGGCCGGACGTGGGGCCCGAGCCGAAGTCGATCAGGGCCACCACGGCCATGACGACGAACGGCAGGAGTTTCAGGGTGTCCTGGGTCTTGGTGGTGCCTATCGAGGTCAGCAGCCGCAGGAACGCACGCGTCTTGGTCGACCCCAGCGACGTCATGACGGCGCGGAGACGGTTTTTCCGGCGTGATCGAGAGTGATCGAGCCGATCATCTCCCGAGGCCATGTCCACCACATCTCGCTAAACGCATGTTTGCCTTTTCCTACCACAGTGGCGGTCAGCCCGGGGCGGGACGAAGGGCACGTTCTGCTGAGAGCGGGAATCTCTGCGGGGTGGGCACGCCGGTTCCGGCGCACCCACGACCGGTCAGGGGTCGTCAGAAGGACTCGACGGCTCGGCGCGCCTCCGGGTCCAGGACACCCCAGCTGATGAGCTCCTCGGTGAGCTCGCTGGGGGACTTGTCGTAGATCACGGCGAGGGAGCGGAGGTCCTCCTGGCGGATGGACAGCACCTTGCCGTTGTAGTCGCCACGCTGGCTCTGGATGGTGGCCGCGTAACGGGCGAGCGCGCCCGCCTTCTCCTTGGGGAGCTGGGCGAGACGCTCAAGGTCGATCACAAGCTTCGGTGTCGGGCCCAGGGGGCTCGGAGCGGCCCCTCCCGGCAGCAACTCCGAGACCGGCACTCCGTAGAAATCAGCCAGTTCGGCAAGCTTCTGCACGGTGACGGCACGGTCGCCACGCTCGTAGGAGCCGACGACGACCGCCTTCCAGCGCCCGCGGGACTTCTCTTCCACTCCGTGCAGGGACAGGCCCTGCTGGGTGCGGATGGCGCGGAGTCGTGCACCCAGCGACTTGGCGTACTCAGACGGCATGGTGTGGCCCCCCGGCTCTGTTATGTAGTGCTCTCAACATGATTGTGCTACCTCGCAACTTATGCCCCGTTCACCGGGTTGGTGCCCGGGGTAGGCACCTTCGGTGACCGATGCGTCAGGGTTCACCCGATAACGCCACGAGGTGTGGTTACGGACAGTGACGGTAAAGCTGTGGGCGCCTAAGGTCAAGCTGATTGGAAAAAAGATGTCGAATCCGGTCCGGTGGGGTCCGCCTCAAACGCCGCACTTGTCCTACCTCACATCACGAAACCTCCGATTTTTTCGGGACTTTCGCATGATTCCCGGCTCTTCTCCGGGATTCGGGACGACGTCGTCCCCGGGCGTGGCGACGGGCGTATGATCTTGAAAGACGCGGCGGCGGGCGATACCCGGTGCGACGGTCCCGGTCACCGGACGCCCCGGCCGAGACGCGAGTGACGGTAGCCGTAGAGGAAGTAGGCGAGCAGGCCGGCCGCCATCCAGATCCCGAAGGCCAGCCAGGTGACGCCGTCCAGGCCGGCCATCACGACGAGGCAGAGGATCACGCCGAGGATCGGCGTGATCGGGAAGAACGGTGTCCTGAAGCCGCGGGGCAGGTCGGGGCGGGTGCGACGCAGGACGAGCACACCGGTGTTGACGATCGCGAAGGCGAACAGGGTGCCGATGCTGGTGGCCTCGGCGAGCCGGCCCAGCGGGACGAACCCGGCGAGCACGGAGACGAAGGCGGCCACGATGAGGGTGTTGGCGACCGGTACCCGGCGGCGCGGGCTCACCCTCTCGAAGATCTTCGGAATCAGGCCGTCGCGCGCCATGGCGAACAGGATGCGGGTCTGGCCGTACAGCACGGTCAGGACCACGCTGGCGATGGCGACGGCCGCGCCGAAGGAGATGACGACACCGGGCCAGGTGGCGCCCACGGCCCGCTTCGCGATCAGGGTCAGGCCAGCCTCCGTGCTCTCCGGGTCGAAGTCCTGCCACGGCATGGCGCCGACGGCGGCCAGCGCCACCAGGACGTAGACGAGCGTGACGACGCCGAGGGACAGCATGATCGCCAGAGGGAGGTCACGCCTGGGGTTCCTGGCCTCCTCCCCGGCGGTGGAGGCCGCGTCGAAGCCGATGTAGGAGAAGAAGACCTGTGAGGCGGCGGCGGTGATGCCGGCGATCCCCATCGGGGCGAACGGCGCCAGGTTGCCCACGTCGAACGCGGTGAACGCCACGACGCAGAAGAACGCCAGCACCGCGATCTTGACGAGCACGAAGACCGCGTTGGCGCCCGCGCTCTCCGAGGCGCCGCGCAGCAGCAGCCAGGTGGCGAGCAGGACGATCAGGATCGCGGTCAGGTTGACCACGCCGCCCCGGTCGCCGGGGGAGTGGACGACGGCCGCCGGGAACGTCCAGCCGAACAGGTCCCGGAGGAAGGCGTTGAGGTACTCGCCCCAGCCGACCGCCACGGCCGCCACCGAGACGGCGTACTCCAGCATCAGGCACCAGCCGCACACCCACGCCACCAGCTCGCCCAGGGTGGCGTACGCGTACGAGTACGACGACCCGGAGACGGGGATCGTGCCGGCCAGCTCCGCGTACGACAGCGCGGAGAACAGGGCGGTGACCGCGGCCAGCAGGAAGGCGACGGGTACCGCGGGGCCCGCCTCGGGCACTGCCTGGCCGAGGATCACGAAGATGCCGGTGCCGAGGGTGGCGCCGACGCTGAACAGGGTCAGCTGCCACAGGGTCATGCTCCTGCGCAGCTCGCCGCCCTCGCCGTGGCCGCCCTCGGCGACGATCTCCTCGGCGGGCTTGGTGCGGAGAAGCCGGCGAGCCGGTGAGGCCATCCGTTCCTCCCCTCCACCGCGGTCCGTGTGGTGACGGCCCGCCCTGCCGGGAGGGAGGACCAGACCCGTTCCTCCAGGAGGACGCCGGCTTTCCGGGAGGTCATGGGGAGCTTTTCCGCACACATCCCGCCGCACACATCCCGCCGCACACGTCCCGCCGGACCCGGCTTCCGGGAGCCGAGCCGTCCGGACGGGCCGAGCCGTCTGGACGGGCCGAGCCGTCTGGACGGGCCGGGCCTTCCGGACGGCGGTCCGGCGGACGGAGCCAGGGGTCAGATGCCGTCGCGTTCGAGCGGGCAGCTCATACAACGCGGGCCGCCCCGGCCGCGGCCGAGCTCGCTGCCCCGGATCGTGATGACCTCGATCCCGTTCTCGCGCAGGTGGTTGTTGGTGGTGGTGTTGCGCTCGTAGGCCACCACCACGCCGGGACGCAGGGCCAGCACGTTGCAGCCGTCGTCCCACTGCTCCCGCTCGGAGGCGTACACGTCCTGCGTCGCGCTGAGGACCTTGATGTCGTCCAGCCCGATCGCCCGCGCGATGGCCCGGTGCATGTCCTCGGGAGGATGGTCGGTGATCTTGAGTTCCTTCTCGTTGTCGCCGGGCTCGACGGTGTAGGAGGGCAGCATGCCCAGCCCCGCGAACTTGGTGAAGACGCCGACGTCCACGTTGGTCATGACCGTGTCCAGGTGCATGAAGGCCCGCGCCTTCGGCATGTCCAGCGCGACGATTTTCGTCGCCGCCCCTCGCTTGAACAGGCTGCGCGCGAGCATCTCGACGGCCTGGGGCTGCGTGCGCTCGCTGATCCCCACCAGCACCGCGCCGCGGCCGATGACGAGCACGTCGCCGCCCTCGATGGTGGCGGGCGCCATGGGGATGCCCGGCAGCCAGACGTTGTAGCCGCCCTCGTCCGGCCGGTCGTAGCCGGGCGCGAAGGCCGGGTGGTAGCGGTAGATCGCCTCCATGTTGACGGTCTCGCGGCGGCGAGCCTTCTTCCTCATCGCGTTGATCGAGACGCCGTCGTAGATCCAGCAGGAGGTGTCGCGGGTGAACAGGTGGTTGGGCAGCGGGGGCAGGACGAAGTCGTCCGGCTCGAGCGTGTGGAAGGCGAGGCTCTTGGGGTCGGTGCCCATCTCCACCATCTCGCGCTTGGTGATGCCGCCGGTGAGATAGCGCTGGAGCACGATGGAGTCCATCGAGTCCAGCGCGTTGCGGATGGCGTCGACGGCCATCGGGCCGAAGTAGCGCTCGTCGGCGACGCCGTCCAGGATGTGCTTGCGCGCCTCGGGGATCTCGACCGTCTCGCGGAGCAGGTCGGAGAGCATGTAGACGGTGACGCCCTGGTCGACCAGGAGCTTCTGCCACTCCTCGTGCTCCTCCACGGCGCGCTGCACCCACAGCACGTCGTCGAAGAGGAAGTCGTCCTTGTTCGACGGCGTGAGCCGTTTCAGGGCGAGTTCCGGCCGGTGCAGCAGGACCTGGTGGAGCCGGCCGACCTCGGAGTCGACGTGAAAGGCCATTTCTCTTCCTTCGCGGCTGGTGACGGGCTCGGCCGGTGACGAGGCCCTCGGAGGCCCTCGGAGGCCGCCGGGCCGGCTGTGCCCGGGGTGTGATCGTCGTGCTCCGCCTCGGTGCGGATGTAAAGCGCATACCCGGAAGAACCAAGGGGAAGTCAGCGAAGATCGGGATATTTATTCTCTTTTGAGAAGATTGCTGGGCCGGATCTTCGGTGTTCGCGGAGCGGACCCCCTGTTCGGGCGAGTCTTCACCCGGCTGGTACCGTGAAGGCGTTGACTTCCTTTAAGACCCGTCCCGTGAGGCGGGAAAGGTGGTGTTTCTCCTTGGCCGAGGCCATTTCGCGTTCGCTCCCGCATGCGCAGGGCAATGCCCGCGCCGTGCTCGAGGGGCCCGACATCAACCGGGCCCTCATCCGCATCTCCCACGAGATCCTCGAGCGCACCAAGGGCGGCGAGAACGTCCTTCTCCTGGGCATCCCCACCCGCGGCGTCCACCTGGCCCGCCGCCTGGCCGCCCACATCAAGCAGTTCGAGGACCGCACGGTGCCCGTCGGCTCCCTCGACGTCACGATGTACCGCGACGACCTCCGGCTGCGTCCCGCCCGCGCGCTGGGCCGCACCGAGCTGCCCGCCGACGGCATCGACGGCAGGGTGGTCGTCCTCGTCGACGACGTCCTCTACTCGGGCCGCACCGTCCGCGCCGCCCTCGACGCGCTCAACGACCTGGGCCGCCCGCAGGCCGTGCAGCTCGCCACCCTGGTCGACCGGGGGCACCGCGAGCTGCCCATCCGCCCCGACTACGTGGGCAAGAACCTGCCGACGTCGAAGTCCGAGAGCGTCAAGGTCTACCTGGAGGAGAACGACGGCCGCGACGCGGTCCTGCTGCTGAAGGAGGAAGACCGGTGAAGCGGCACCTGATCTCCGCGGCCGACCTGACCCGCGACGACGCCCTGCTCATCCTGGACACCGCCGACGAGCTGGCGAAGATCTCGGAACGTTCCATCAAGAAGCTGCCCACCCTGCGGGGCCGCACGGTGGTGAACCTCTTCTTCGAGGACTCCACCCGGACCAGGATCTCCTTCGAGGCCGCCGCCAAGCGCCTTTCGGCCGACGTCATCAACTTCTCCGCCAAGGGCTCCAGCGTCTCCAAGGGCGAGTCGCTCAAGGACACCGCGCTCACCCTGGAGGCGATGGGCGCCGACGCCGTCGTGATCCGCCACGGCGCCTCGGGCGCGCCGCACCGGCTGGCCGGCTGGGTGCGCGGCAGCGTCGTCAACGCCGGCGACGGCACCCACGAGCACCCCACCCAGGCCCTGCTCGACGCCTTCACCATGCGCCGCCGCCTGGGCCCGCTGGACGGCAGGAAGATCACCATCGTCGGCGACGTGCTGCACAGCCGGGTGGCCCGCTCCAACGTGCTGCTGCTGGCCACGCTCGGCGCCGAGGTGACCCTGGTCGCCCCGCCGACCCTGTTCCCGGTCCAGGTCGACTCCTGGCCGTGCGAGGTCTCGTACGACCTCGACGCGGTGCTGCCCAAGTCCGACGTGGTGATGATGCTGCGCGTGCAGCGCGAGCGCATGAACGCGGCGTTCTTCCCCACCGAGCGGGAGTACAGCCGCCGCTACGGGCTCGACCGCGACCGCGTCGCCAAGATGCCCGACCACGCCATCGTGATGCACCCCGGCCCGATGAACCGGGGCATGGAGATCGCGGCCGAGGTGGCCGACTCACCGCGCTCGACGATCGTCGAGCAGGTCGCCAACGGTGTGACCGCACGCATGGCCGTCCTTTATCTGCTGCTCGGCGGCGCCGACCTCGGGGGAGAGATCTGATGAACGACCGCATCGGGGCCACGCGTGACGGCATCGTCAACAGCGTCGTCATCAGGGGCGCCAGGATCCTCGGCGGCGAGCCGGCCGACATCCTGATCCGCGACGGCCTCCTGGTGGAGATCGGCCAGGGGCTGACCGGCGGCGAGGTCGTCGAGGCCGAGGGGCTGATCGCCCTGCCGGGCCTGGTCGACCTGCACACCCACCTGCGCGAGCCGGGCCGCGAGGACGCCGAGACCGTCGACACCGGCACCCGCGCCGCCGCCCTCGGCGGCTACACCGCCGTGCACGCCATGGCCAACACCGAGCCGGTCGCCGACACCGCGGGCGTCGTCGAGCAGGTCTGGCGCCTGGGCCAGGAGGCGGGTCACTGCGACGTGCAGCCCGTCGGCGCCGTCACCGTCGGCCTGGGCGGCGAGCGACTGGCCGAGCTCGGCGCGATGGCCGACTCCGCCGCGCGGGTCCGGGTCTTCTCCGACGACGGCAAGTGCGTCTCCGACGCGGTGCTCATGCGCCGCGCCCTGGAGTACGTCAAGGCGTTCGACGGCGTCGTCGCCCAGCACGCCCAGGAGCCGCGCCTGACCGCGGGCGCGCAGATGAACGAGGGCGCGGTCTCCGGCAGGCTGGGCCTGACCGGATGGCCGGCGGTCGCCGAGGAGGCGATCATCGCCCGCGACTGCCTGCTCGCCGCCCACGTCGGCTCGCGCCTGCACATCTGCCACGTCTCCACGGCCGGTTCCGTGGAGATCATCCGCTGGGCCAAGTCCAAGGGCTGGGACGTCACCGCCGAGGTGACCCCGCACCACCTGCTCCTCACCGACGACCTGGTCGAGGACTCCCCGGTCGGCTCCTACAACCCGATCTACAAGGTGAACCCGCCGCTGCGCACCCGCGCGGACGTCGAGGCGCTGCGCGAGGCCCTGGCCGACGGCACGATCGACTGCGTGGCCACCGACCACGCCCCGCACCCGGTCGAGGACAAGGAGACCGAGTGGGCCGCCGCGGCCATGGGCATGATCGGCCTGGAGACGGCGCTGGCCGTGGTCCAGGAGGCGATGGTGGACACCGGGCTGCTCGACTGGGCCGGCGTCGCCGAGCGCATGTCCCTCGCCCCGGCCAGGATCGGCAGGCTCCAGGGGCACGGGCGGCCGATCGAGGCCGGGGCCCCGGCCAACATCACCCTCTACGACCCGTCGGTGCGTGCCGCGGTCGACCCGGCGGGTTACGCTTCCAAGAGCCGCAACACGCCCTACGAGGGCCTGACCCTGCCCGGCCGCGTCGTGGCGACCTTCCTGCGCGGCAGGCCGACCGTCCTGGACGGAAAGCTCACGTGAGGGCTCCCGTCCGCCCTGCCCGGGCGACCGCCGCGACCTTCGTGGCGGGCACCTTCCGCCCCTCCCCGGGACGCGGGGGCCTCCCTTCCGCCCCGGGGCGCCGAGGTGCCCCGCTCGGCGGGGGAATGGCGACCCACTATGCCGGATATTTCATACTTTGCGGAGCTGTAACCGAGATGATCGGGGTGTGTGAGTGACCGCAGTGCTAGTGCTGGAAGACGGCCGCGTCTTCCGCGGGACCCCTTACGGCGCCGAGGGCGAGACCTTCGGCGAGATGGTCTTCAACACCGGGATGACCGGATACCAGGAGACGCTGACCGACCCGTCGTACCACCGCCAGATCGTCGCGATGACCGCGCCCCACATCGGGAACACCGGGGTCAACGACGAGGATCCGGAGTCGTCGCGGGTGTGGGTGGCCGGATACGTGGTCCGCGAGCCCGCCCGGACGGCCTCCAGCTGGCGTTCCAACCGTTCCCTGGACGACTACCTCAAGGAGCAGGGCGTCGTCGGCATCGCCATCACCGGCACCCGCGCCCTCACCCGCCACCTGCGGGAGCGGGGGGCGATGCGGGCCGGGGTCTTCTCCGGCGAGGCCCTGGCGCCGGTCGAGGAGCTGCTGGAGCGGGTGCTGGGCAGCCCCGCGATGGAGGGCGCCGACCTGGCCGGGGCGGTCTCCACCCCCAAGCCGTACGTCGTGCCCGCGATCGGTCCCAGGCGGTTCACCGTGGCCGCCGTCGACCTCGGCATCAAGGCGATGACGCCGCACCGGATGGCCGAGCGCGGCTGCGAGGTGCACGTGCTGCCCGCCTCCGTGACCGCCGAGGAGATCCTCGCGCTCGGCCCCGACGGGGTGTTCTTCTCCAACGGCCCGGGTGACCCCGCCACCGCCGACGGCCCGGTCGAGGCGCTTCGCGGCGTCCTCGACGCGGGCGTCCCGTTCTTCGGCATCTGCTTCGGCAACCAGCTCTTCGGGCGGGCGCTGGGGCTGGGCACCTACAAGCTGCGCTACGGCCACCGGGGCGTCAACCAGCCGGTGCAGCACCGGGGCACCGGCAAGGTGGAGATCTCCGCGCACAACCACGGCTTCGCCGTGCGGGCGCCGCTGGAGGGTGCGTTCGACACGCCGTACGGACCGGCGGAGGTCAGCCACGTCAACCTCAACGACGACTGCGTCGAGGGGCTGCGGCTGCTGGACCGCCCGGCGTTCAGCGTCCAGTACCACCCCGAGGCCGCGGCGGGCCCGCACGACTCGGCCGGCCTGTTCGACGACTTCTGCGCGTTGATGGCGGGCGAGCGGGGAACGGTCAGCGAGGTGAGCGCCGACACCGGCGCGACCGCGACCGCGGCCATGAGCACGAGCACGGAGCGGTCGAGGGGACGAGCGGGCGAAGTGGCCGGCGAGGGACGAGTCGTCCGCGTAGCCGGTGAGGAGCCGGGCGCGACCATGAGCACGGAGCGGTCGAGGGGACGAGCGGGCGAAGTGGCCGGCGAGGGACGAGTCGTCCGCGTAGCCGGTGAGGAGCCGGGCGCGACCATGAGCACGGAC
>NZ_JBFAAE010000037.1:64536-91481 GCF_040639575.1 Streptosporangium sp. NPDC023825
ACGGAGGGAAGCAAGGGTGCCTAAGCGCACGGACATCCAGTCGATCATGGTGATCGGCTCAGGGCCGATCGTGATCGGCCAGGCCTGCGAGTTCGACTACTCGGGCACCCAGGCCTGCCGCGTGCTGCGCGCCGAGGGCTTCCGCGTGATCCTCGTCAACAGCAACCCGGCGACGATCATGACCGACCCCGAGTTCGCCGACGCCACCTACGTCGAGCCCATCACCCCCGACATCGTCGAGAAGATCATCGCCAAGGAGCGGCCCGACGCGCTGCTGCCCACCCTGGGCGGGCAGACCGCGCTGAACACCGCGATCTCCCTGTACGAGGCCGGGGTCCTGGAGCGCTACGACGTCGAGCTGATCGGCGCCGACGTCGACGCCATCCAGGCGGGCGAGAACCGCGAGCTGTTCAAGGGCATCGTGGCCAAGGTCGCCGCAGAGCGCGGCCTCAACGCCGAGTCGGCGCGCTCGTTCGTCTGCCACAGCATGGACGAGTGCCTGGCCGCCGCCGGCGAGCTGGGCTACCCGCTGGTGGTGCGGCCCTCCTTCACCATGGGCGGGGTCGGCTCGGGCTTCGCGCACGACGAGGAGGGGCTGCGCCGCATCGCAGGGGCGGGCCTCGACGCCTCGCCGACCACCGAGGTGCTCCTGGAGGAGTCCATCCTCGGCTGGAAGGAGTACGAGCTGGAGGTCATGCGCGACCGGGCCGACAACGTGGTGATCGTCTGCTCGATCGAGAACATCGACCCGATGGGCGTGCACACCGGCGACAGCGTCACCGTGGCCCCCGCGCTGACGCTGACCGACCGCGAGTACCAGAACATGCGCGACGTGGCCATCGCGGTCATCCGCGAGGTCGGCGTCGACACCGGCGGCTGCAACATCCAGTTCGCCGTCGACCCGCGTACCGGCCGCATGGTCGTCATCGAGATGAACCCCCGCGTCTCGCGCTCCTCGGCGCTCGCGTCCAAGGCCACCGGCTTCCCGATCGCGAAGATCGCCGCCAAGCTGGCCATCGGCTACACCCTGGACGAGATCCCCAACGACATCACCAAGGAGACCCCGGCGTCGTTCGAGCCCTCGCTCGACTACGTCGTGGTCAAGGTGCCGAGGTTCGCGTTCGAGAAGTTCGCCGGGGCCGACCAGACCCTGACCACCCACATGAAGTCGGTGGGCGAGGCCATGGCGATCGGCAGGTCCTTCCCCGAGGCCCTGCAGAAGGCGCTGCGCTCGCTGGAGAAGAAGGGCGCCTCCTTCACCTGGGCCGGGGAGCCGGGCGCCAAGGACGAGCTCCTGGCCGCCTGCCGCGTCCCGCACGACGGGCGCCTGTTCACCATGCAGCAGGCCATCCGCGCCGGGGCCACGATCGAGGAGCTGTCCGAGGCCACCTCCGTCGACCCCTGGTTCCTCGACCAGCTCATGGCGATCGACGAGGTGGCCGCCGAGCTGCGCGACGCGCCGCAGCTGACCGCCGAGACGCTGACCCGGGTCAAGCGGTACGGCTTCAGCGACGCGCAGATCGCCGAGCTGCGCGACATGACCGAGCCGCGGGTGCGCGACCTGCGCCACGCGCTCGGCGTCCGCCCGGTCTACAACACGGTCGACACCTGCGCCGCCGAGTTCGCCGCCCAGACCCCCTACCTGTACTCCACCTACGACGAGGAGACCGAGGTCCCCTACGGGGAGCGCCCCAAGGTCCTCATCCTCGGCTCGGGGCCCAACAGGATCGGCCAGGGCATCGAGTTCGACTACGCGTGCGTGCACGCCTCCTTCGAGCTGTCGGCCGCCGGGTACGAGACCGTCATGGTCAACTGCAACCCCGAGACGGTCTCCACCGACTACGACACCTCCGACCGCCTCTACTTCGAGCCGCTCACCCTGGAGGACGTCCTGGAGGTCGTCCACGCCGAGCAGCAGACCGGTCCCGTGGTGGGCGTGATCGTCCAGCTCGGCGGCCAGACCCCGCTCGGCCTGGCCCAGTCGCTCAAGGACGCGGGCGTCCCGATCGTCGGCACCTCGCCCGAGTCGATCCACCTCGCCGAGGAGCGCGGCGCGTTCGGCAGGGTCCTCGCCGAGGCGGGCCTGCCGGCGCCCAAGCACGGCGTCGCGGTGACGGAGGACGAGGCGCTGGCCATCGCCGCCGAGATCGGCTACCCGGTGCTGGTGCGGCCCTCCTACGTGCTGGGCGGCGCCGGGATGGCCATCGTCTACGACGACGACACCCTGGCCGCCTACATGGCCAAGGCCGGCGCGGCCAGCGACCACCCGGTGCTGGTCGACAAGTTCCTCGACGAGGCCGTGGAGATCGACGTCGACGCCCTGTTCGACGGCGAGGAGCTCTACCTCGGCGGCGTGATGGAGCACATCGAGGAGGCCGGCATCCACTCCGGCGACTCGGCGTGCTCGCTGCCCCCGATGACGCTGGGCGGCTACGACATCAAGCGCATCCGCGCCGCCACCGAGGCCATCGCCAGGGGAGTGGGCGTGCGCGGCCTGCTCAACGTGCAGTACGCCATGTCGGCCAACATCCTGTACGTGCTGGAGGCCAACCCGCGCGCCAGCCGTACGGTCCCGTTCGTCTCCAAGGCCACGGCGGTGCCGCTGGCCAAGGCGGCGGCCAGGGTGATGATGGGCGCCACGGTGGCGGAGCTGCGCGCCGAGGGCCTGCTGCCCGCCACCGGCGACGGCGGCACCATGCCGCTGGACGCGCCCATCGCGGTCAAGGAGGCCGTGCTGCCGTTCAACCGCTTCCGCGGCGTGGACATCGTGCTCAGCCCCGAGATGCGCTCCACCGGCGAGGTCATGGGCATCGACGAGTTCTTCGGCACCGCCTACGCCAAGTCGCAGGCCGCCGCCTACGGCTCGCTGCCCACCAAGGGGCGGGCGTTCGTCTCGGTGGCCAACCGTGACAAACGAGCGATGATCTTCCCGGTGAAGGCTCTCGCCGACCTCGGGTTCGAGATCCTCGCCACCGAGGGCACCGCCGAAGTACTGCGCCGCAACGGCGTCCATGCCAAGATCGTGCGCAAGCACAGCGAGGGGACCGGCCCCGAGGGCGAGCAGACCATCGTCCGGCGCATCCTGGACGGGGAGGTGGACCTCATCGTCAACACCCCCTTCGGCAGTCCCGGCCAGTCGGGGCCGCGCCTGGACGGCTACGAGATCCGCACCGCCGCGGTGTTGCGCGCCATCCCCTGCATCACCACCGTCCAGGGACTCGCCGCGGCCGTACAGGGCATCCAGGCGATCGTCCGCGGCGACATCGGCGTACGGTCCCTCCAGGAGCACGCGAAGCGTTTGCGGAGCGGCTGAGGAGCGGGGCCGGTGCCTTAGCGGAGGTGAGGGAGACGCCTGTTACTCCGGTACAGGTGACCGGCACGGTGCTGACGACGCGCCGCGTCGACGCCTACCATGCGCTGACCGTGGTGGCGCCCGGCATCGCCGAGCGCTTCCGCCCCGGCCACTTCGTCGGGGTGGCCGTCGGCGGGGCGCGGACGTCGATGCTGACGCGCCGCGCCTTCTTCGTCCACGACGTCAAGCCCGACTACGGAGGCACGGTCGAGTTCGTCTTCTCCGTACGGGGTCCCGGCACGGCCTGGCTGGCCGAGCGCCGCGCCCGCGACACCCTCGACCTGGTCGGCCCGCTCGGCCGCCCGTTCCCGCTGCCCAGGGACCCGGTGACCTGCGTCCTGGTCGGCGCCGAGCACGGCTCGGCGACGCTGTTCACCGTGGCCGACGCCCTCCAGGGGCGCGGCTGCCGCGTCGACTTCGTCCTCGGAGCGGTCTCCGCCGACCGGGTGTTCGGCGCCCTGCGCGCCAGGAGGATGGGGGAGACCACCACGCTGACCACCGAGGACGGCTCCCTGGGCATGCGCGGCCGGGTGACCGACGTGCTGCCCGGGGTGATCGCCGACGTGCGGGCCGACGCCGTCTACGCCTGCGGCCCGATGCCGGTGCTGCGCGGCGTCACCGCGGTGGCGGTCGAGTTCGACATCCCCGTCCAGGTGGCCGTCGAGGAGGGGATGGCGTGCGGGATCGGCGTGTGCATGACGTGCGTGCTCCCGGTCATCGGCGACGACGGTGTAACCCGGATGGTGCGCTCGTGCGTCGAAGGACCGGTCTTCAGGGGCGAGCGCGTCCGCTTCGACGACGTCGGGACGATCCCGTTCGACGCGCTGGGAGCGCCCGGTGGGGGAACGCGGAATGCCGGTTGACATGCGGACGTACCTGGGGCACGTGGAGCTGGTCAACCCCCTCACCACGGCCGCCGGGTGCGCGGCGTCGGGGTCGGAGCTGGCCCAGTTCTTCGACCTCGCCAGGATCGGCGCGCTGACCACCCGGTCGATCACGATGGCCCCCAGGGCGGGCCGGCCGACCCCCAGGATGGCCGAGACGCCCTCGGGCATGCTCAACGCCGTCGGGCTCCAGGGGCCGGGCGTGGACGCCTTCCTGGAGCGCGAGCTGCCCTGGCTGGCCCAGCGGGGCGTGCGGACCGTGGTGTCCATCGGCGGCGGCACCGTGGCCGAGTACACCGCGCTGGCCCGCAGGCTCACCGACGCGCCCGGGGTCACCGCGGTGGAGGTGAACCTGTCCTGCCCCAACATCGAGGACCGGGGCCGGGTCTTCGCCCGCGACGGCGCGGCCTCCGCCGAGGTGATCGCCTCGGTGCGCTCGGTCATGCGCTACGACGTGCCCGTGGTGGCCAAGCTCTCCCCGGACGTCGTGGACATCGTGAGCGTCGCCCGCGCGTGCGTGGACGGCGGCGCCGACGCGCTCTCGATGATCAACAACCCGCTCGGC
This sequence comes from Streptosporangium sp. NPDC023825, assembly GCF_040639575.1. NCBI lineage: Bacteria > Bacillati > Actinomycetota > Actinomycetes > Streptosporangiales > Streptosporangiaceae > Streptosporangium > Streptosporangium sp. NPDC023825. Next base: position 69,338 of record NZ_JBFAAE010000037.1, read on the forward strand.
ATGAGCATCGACACCGAGGCCATGCGCCCCGCGCTCGCGGCCGTCACCGGCGGCCTGTCGGGACCGGCCATCCGGCCGCTGGCCGTACGCTGCGTGTGGCAGGTCCACGCGGCCCTGCCCAGCGTGCCCATCATCGGCATGGGCGGCGTGCTGACCGGCAGGGACGCCTTCGAGCTCATCCTCGCCGGCGCCTGCGTCGTCGCCGTGGGGACGGCGCTGTTCCACGACCCCTACGCCTGCCTGCGCATCCTCCGCGAGCTGGAGGAGCTTCTGGCGGCCCGGGGGTTCCACCGGCTGGCCGACGCCGTCGGACTGGCCCACCGCCCGCCGGGGGCGTCCTCCCGGCATCGGATAGATCTTGAGGAGAGTTCCCTGTGACGCCCGCACCCATCGCCGTCGCCCTGGACGCGCCAGACCTCGAGACCGCGGCCCACTGGGCGAGCCTGGTGACCCCGCACGTCACCACCGTCAAGGTCGGGCTGGAACTCTATCTCCGCTACGGCCCCGACGTGATCGCCTCCGTCCGCGGGGCGAGCGGGGTGCGGATCTTCCTGGACCTGAAGCTCCACGACATCCCCAACACCGTCGCGGGCGCCGCCAGGGCCGTGGCCCGCCTCAAGCCCGCCATCCTGACCGTGCACGCCGCCGGCGGCCCCGCGATGATCCGCGCGGCCGTGGAGGCCATGCCCAACACGCAGATCGCGGCGGTGACGTTGCTCACCTCGCTCTCGGAGGCCGACCTGGACCAGATGGGCGTCAACGGCCCCTCGCAGGACGCCGTGCGCCGCCTGTCGGCGCTGGCCGTCGCCGCGGGCGCCCAGGCCCTCGTCTGCTCGCCGCGCGAGGTCGCCGCGGTGCGCGCCGAGGTCGGGCCCGACATCACCCTCATCACCCCCGGCGTCCGCCCCGCCGGCGCCGCGAGCCAGGACCAGGCAAGAGTAGCGACTCCCGAGCAGGCGCTGGCCGACGGGGCCGACCTTCTCGTGATCGGCCGCCCGATCACCGGCTCCGCCGATCCCGGCGCGACGGCCGCGGGCATCGCCGCCGCCCTCCGGCGCGTCTCCGCCGCCACGGGGCACGGCGCGTGACACGGCCCGGGAAGCGGTTCGGGAAGCGGCCCGCGAACCCGCCGGGCGGTCGTGGGCGGCGCGCCCGCAACCCTGCCGGGCGTCACGCGTGACGGGGCCCGGAGACCGCCGGGCGTCGCGCGTGACGCGGTCCGGAGGCCGCCGGGCGTCGCGGGTGGGGTAACGCCGGGAACCACCCGGTTTCGCGTGTGAGGGGACGTCGGAGACCGCTGTGCGTCGCGGGTGGGACAACCCCTGAAAACTCGGCGTTGAGAGCAGTTTCGTCGACGCAGGGCAACATGCCGAGCACGGAAAGTCACGAAGTAGATTTTCTAGGGGGATAAAGTGGCCTTGACGTTGCTTGAAGCGCCATGACCAGCTAGTTTCCCTTCCCGTCCGAGTACATCGACAGGAAATTCGAGGTGACCCGGCGTGGCTCTTCCTCCCCTTACCCCTGAGCAGCGCGCCGCAGCCCTAGAGAAGGCTGCCAAGGCCCGCCGAGAGCGTGCCGAGGTGAAGAACCGCCTGAAGCACGGTGCGGTCTCTCTGGCTGAGGTGCTCAAAGACGGGCAGGCCGACGACGTCATCGGCAAGATGAAGGTTTCGGCCCTTCTCGAGTCGCTTCCCGGCGTGGGCAAGGTCCGCGCCAAGCAGCTCATGGAGCGGCTTGGAATCGCAGAGTCCCGCCGCGTGCGGGGCCTGGGTACGAACCAGCGAGCTTCGCTCGAGCGTGAGTTCGGCGGGGCCGAGAGCTAGTCTCGGTTCATACGACCACGCTCGCCCCGCATGGGGGACGGCATCACGGGGGGTTTGGAGTGACCGGAACGTCGTGGTCCGACGAGAGTCGGACTCCGGAGGCAACCGCCGAGGGCGGGGCCGGTCGCTTCACATCCCCAGCCGGAGGTCCGGAGGGGGCGCCAGCCTTCCCCGGCCTCTCGGCCGGTAAGCGCCTGACGGTCCTGTCCGGGCCGTCGGGCGTCGGCAAGTCCACGGTCGTCGCCGAGCTTCGGCGGGCACACCCGGAGGTGTGGCTGTCGGTCTCGGTGACCACCAGGAAACCCCGTCCGGGGGAGACCCACGGGGTCGAGTACTTCTTCGCCGACGACGAGGAGTTCGACCGCCTCGCCGCCTCGGGCGAGCTGCTGGAGTGGGCCGAGTTCGCCGGCAACCGGTACGGGACCCCGCGCGGCCCCGTGCTCGAGAAGCTCGACGCCGGGGTGCCCACGCTGCTGGAGATCGACCTCCAGGGCGCCAGGCAGGTCCGCGCGACCATGCCCGAGGCGCTGCTGGTCTTCCTGGCCCCCCCGACCTGGGGAGAGCTGGAGAAGCGGCTGCGCGGCCGGGGCACCGAGCCCGAGGACGTCATCGCCCGCCGCCTGGCGGCCGGCCGGATCGAGATGGCGGCCGAGCAGGAGTTCGACCTGACACTCGTCAACACGTCCGTCCAGGACGTATGCCATCGGCTGATAGCCTTATTGGCTGATGCTCCCGAGGATTCGCGCCTCGGACGTTCACCTAGCTAGGGGAAATCACACGTGGCAACCAGCGCCGCCTACTCCGAAGGCATCACCAACCCGTCGATCGACGCCCTGCTCGACATCGTCGACAGCAAGTACAGTCTCGTGATCTTCGGCTCCAAGCGGGCGCGTCAGATCAACGCCTACTACTCCCAGCTCGGCGAGGGCCTGCTCGAGTACGTCGGCCCGCTCGTCGAGACCCACGCGCAGGAGAAGCCGCTGTCCATCGCGCTGCGCGAGGTCAGCGAGGGCCTGCTGACCTCCGAGCCGATCGAGGGCTGAACCACCTCGATGCGGACCCCAGAAGAAGCCGGGTCCCCCGGCAGACCCAGGGTCGTCCTCGGTGTGAGCGCGGGCATCGCCGCCTACAAGGCGTGCGAGCTGCTGCGCCTGTTCACCGAGTCGGGCCACGACGTGCGCGTGGTCCCGACCAGGGAGGCGCTCCGCTTCGTCGGTGAGCCGACCTGGGCCGCGCTGTCCGGCAACCCGGTCACGACCGACGTCTGGGAGTCCGTGCACGAGGTGCCGCACGTCCGCATCGGGCAGGGCGCCGACCTGGTGGTCGTCGCGCCGGCCACCGCCGACGTGCTCGCCAAGGCCGCCCACGGGCTGGCGGGCGACCTGCTGACCAACACCCTGCTCACCGCGCGCTGCCCGGTGGTGTTCGCCCCGGCGATGCACACCGAGATGTGGGACCACCCCGCGACCCGCGCCAACGTGGCCACGCTCCGCGAGCGCGGCTCGATCGTCGTCGACCCCGCCGTGGGCCGCCTGACCGGCGCCGACACCGGCCCCGGCCGGCTGCCGGACCCGAAGGAGATCTTCGAGGTCTGCCGCGCGGTTCTCGCCGGACGCTCCGCCGACCTGGCGGGGCGCCGCCTGGTGATCTCCGCCGGAGGCACCCGCGAGGCCATCGACCCGGTCCGCTTCATCGGCAACCGCTCCTCGGGCCTGCAGGGCTACGCGCTGGCCCGCACGGCCGTCGCCCGCGGGGCGGAGGTCACCCTGGTGGCCGCCAACGTCGGGCTGCCCGATCCGGCGGGCGCCAGGGTCGTCCGGGTCGAGTCGGCCCTGGAGCTGCGCGCCGCCGTGCTCGACGCGGTGGAGGGCGCCGACGCCGTGGTCATGGCCGCCGCCGTCGCCGACTTCCGGCCCTCGGCGCGGAGCGGATCGAAGATCAAGAAGACCGCCGGCGAGCCCGACGCCATCCATCTCGTGAAAAATCCTGACATCCTGGCTGAGCTGGGTGAGCGGCGTCGCGAGGGGCTCAAGCCGTACCCGCGGGTGATCGCGGGATTCGCGGCCGAGACCGACGACGTGCTCGCCAACGGGCGGGCCAAGCTCGCCCGCAAGGGCTGTGATCTGCTCGTCGTCAACCAGGTCGGCGACGGCCTCGCCTTCGGCACGCCCGACAACGCGGCCGTGGTCCTGGTCGCCGGCGGGGAGCAGGTCGAGATCCCCCGAGGTCCCAAGGAGGCCCTCGCCGACACGGTCTGGGACCTCGTCGCCGCGCGCCTGGCCTGACCGCTCGCCGTAGCCCACCTCCCGGTGGATCCCGGCCGCTCGCCGTGACTCGTCTCCCGGTGGATCCCGGCCACTTGCCGTCGGCCCCCTCCCGGCGGATACTGCCTCCGAGATGACCTGCGTTGTCGCGGCTGGGAGGGGTTCCGATCATGCCGGTCGCCGCCGCCGTCAGGGCTCGATGCCGGGCGCTGCTCCCTCCGGGGGAGGAGATCCACTACGTCCTGCCCGCGTTGTCGGTGGGCACCCCGGTCATGGCGGCCTTCCTCATCGTGGTCACCGACCGCACCATCTGCGTGATGTCCACCAAGTTCTTCGACCGCGACGCGCCGACCTCGGTGTACGCCACCCACTCCCGGCGCACCCGGCTCGGCCCGCTGGAGTTCTCCGCGGGCGCGGCCATCGAGCTCGGCGGCATGGTGTTCGAGATCGACGAGGAGTACGCCGCGGTGGTCGCCGCCGCCGACGCCGAGGTCTTCGCCCCCGAGACGCTTCCTCCGGACCCGCTGCCCGATTTGTGAGCTAAATGCTGTTTTTTCGGGTTTCTGTCGGTGGTGTGATCAAGCCCTCCTCGCATCGCGGACGCGCGGTTCCGACGTGGATTCCGGCCAGCCGACGCTCTTTTCGGTACGCGATCCAAGACTTTAGGGTGACATGATCTGAGACGATTTCGCGGCTCCACATCAGGTGGGGCTAGAATTCGCCGGAGCGCTACTGGTGTCCGCCGACGCCAGAGCCCCCAGACGCCAGCAGCCGCTGCATGAGGAGCCACTGACTTGTCCCGTCGCCTTTTCACCTCCGAGTCGGTCACAGAGGGCCACCCGGACAAGATCGCCGACCAGATCAGTGACGCGATTCTCGACGCCATGCTCAAGGGTGACCCCAAGAGCCGCGTCGCGGTCGAGACGCTGATCACCACCGGTCAGGTCCACGTCGCCGGAGAGGTGACGACGGAGACCTACGTCGACATCCCCGGTCTCATCCGGGAGAAGATCCTCGAGATCGGTTACGACGCCTCGCACAAGGGCTTCGACGGCGCCTCCTGTGGCGTGTCGGTGTCCATCGGGGCGCAGTCGCCCGACATCGCCCAGGGCGTCGACGACGCCTACGAGAACCGCGAGGGCGAGGCCGGCGACGAGCTCGACCGCCAGGGCGCCGGCGACCAGGGCCTGATGTTCGGCTACGCCTGCCGCGAGACCCCCGAGCTGATGCCGCTGCCGATCCAGCTGGCGCACCGCCTCGCCGAGCGCCTGTCGCAGGTCCGCAAGGACGGCACGGTGCCCTACCTGCGTCCCGACGGCAAGACCCAGGTCACCGTCGAGTACGACGGCGACAGGCCCGTCCGGCTCGACACCGTGGTGGTCTCCACCCAGCACGCGGCCGAGATCGACCTCAAGGAGATGCTCGCTCCCGACATCAAGGAGCACGTGGTCGACCCGGTCCTGGCTGGCCTGGAGATCGCCACCGAGGGCTACCGCCTCCTGGTCAACCCGACCGGCCGCTTCGAGATCGGCGGCCCCATGGGCGACGCCGGCCTGACCGGTCGCAAGATCATCGTTGACACCTACGGCGGCATGTCCCGCCACGGTGGCGGCGCCTTCTCCGGCAAGGACCCGTCCAAGGTCGACCGCTCGGCCGCCTACGCCATGCGCTGGGTCGCCAAGAACATCGTGGCCGCCGGTCTGGCCGACCGCGCCGAGGTCCAGGTCGCCTACGCCATCGGCAAGGCCCACCCGGTCGGCGTGTTCGTCGAGACCTTCGGCACCGAGAAGACCGACGTCGAGAAGATCCAGCAGGCCGTGCTGGAGGTCTTCGACCTGCGCCCGGCCGCGATCATCCGCGACCTCGACCTGCTCCGCCCGATCTACTCGGGCACCTCCGCGTACGGTCACTTCGGCCGCGAGGGCTTCTCCTGGGAGTCCACCGACCGTTCCGACGCCCTGCGCAGCGCCGCCGGCCTCTGACCCGCACCGCCTTCCCGGACGGTCCCCGTGAACTCCTTCGCGGGGGCCGTCCGCGTTCCCGGTCCCGTCCCGCCCCGCGGGATGCCGGAGCGCGGTTACGGGGCATGTCGCCGGCGGTAAGTGATATCACTTTCCTGAACTTGATTGATATCGTCGACGCATGAAGCAACTCCTTCTTCGAATCGACGACGATCTTCATCAACGCATAACGCGAAGGGCCCGCCGCACGGGCCGCTCCATCAACGCGACCGCCGGGGAGATCCTCGCCCACGGCGTGTCCGACGAGGCACTGGACGCCCGGGCGGAGCTTCGCGCTCGGGCGCGGAGGCTCGGGGTGCTCGCCGAGCGGCCTCTCTCTCCTCCCGCTCCTCTCGTGACCGAAGCCGACCGGGAGCGTGCGCTCGCGGCCACCGAGGGCGCCGGCCCGGTTCTCGACGACCTCTGGGCGGAGGGCCGCTGACCCCGATGCTCACCTACGTCGACTCCTCGGTCCTGGCCTGCGCCTATCTCCGCGACGAACCCGGTCACGACCGGGCCAGGGAACTTCTCGAAGATCCCGAACATCTCCTCGTCACGAGCACCTTGACCGTGGTGGAGGTGACCGGCGTGCTGGTCCGCGCCTCCCGCGCCAGACGGCTGCCGGAACTGGACACCAGGATCGCCGTACTGGCGGCAGATCTTGGAGAGAACGGCCCGGTCACGCTGCTGAGCGCCCCCCGCGACGCCGTGGAACGCCGGGCCGTGGAGATCGTTTACGCTCATGCCCTTCGCGCGCTGGACGCCATGCATCTCGCCACGGCCGAGCTGGCGGCCGTACCGCTCCTGGAGGACCCGGGAGACAAGCTCGGCTTCGCGAGCCGCGACACCGCCCAGAGCGAGGCCGCCGCGGCACTCGGTTTCACCCCCGTTTGAAGGCCGCGACGCGCGCCGATGTCATGCGCTCGGGGAGGTGGGGGTCTCTCGCCGATGAACCGAGCTCAGACGGCGTGGCCGTGGGACCGGGTGCCCTGGTAGCCGACCCGGGAGGCCGGGGCGATGACCAGGGAAAGGCCTCGGCCGCCCTCGCCGAGGGGGGCGGGGTGGGTGAGGGCGGGGACGGCGCCCTGGCCCGAGTCGTAGACCGTCACGCGGGTGGCCTCCGGTTCGCGGACGACCTCGACGACGAACATGCCGTACGGCCGTCCGCTGGCGGTGTGGCGGATCGCGTTGGCGGCGAGTTCGGCGACGACCTGTTCCGCGTCCTGGCCGAGGGGGGAGTCGGCCAGGAGGAACCGGACGAAGCGTCGAGCCTCGGGAACCTGGCAGGGACGGCCGGGGAAGGTCCGCCGCCGGGGCGGAGCCGGATCATCGCCTCGATCAACTCCGGGGTCATGATCGACGTGCTGGAACGGTTCACCGCCGATGGACGAGTCATCGGGCCCCGGCGAGTTCTGCCGGTCGCCGAGGCCAGGCGCGCCATGGTCGACGACCTCCCCCCGGCCCTGCGAGAGCGCCTGCTCCGCGTGTACTGGAGCCTGAGCCACATGACAGGCTGGTGTCACTTTGATCCGCTGGATTATGCCGGGGTCGCCTGTCGGTACGAGGAGGGACTGGCTGCGGCGCATAAGCTGAATGCTTCCGTTCTCCTCGCTCATACGCACGGGTTGCTGGGTGATATGGCACTCCACCAGGGAAAGCCCACACGACACAGCTCCGCCAGGCTCGTTCGCTCCGTACGGCGAACTCGTGTCCAGCTCCGGCCGTGGGAGGGAAACAAACATGTTCTGGATCTGGATGAACGGTTGCGCTCGCTGTCCGTCGTGGTCTGACGTGTTCAGGAACTCTTCCTGGAAAAGGCGAAACGAACTTATGAGGTTGCCAGGACGGACGCTTCCAGCGTCGACGAACCGGTCGTCAGCTTCAACATGCTGACCTGTGGCCTGGGGAAGCGCGGATACGAAGTTGTTTCTGTCGACTGGAAAACGCCGGGCAACGAGTCCGTAAAAGGTGACTCGCGCATCAAAATCACTGTCGGTTCTTCGCGGAGAAAGAACTTCGAGCTCTCCGGCGAGGCTCGATGCCTCATGGTCGCTTTGTGAACCACCTCAAAGGGCTTGGGTCTGCATGTCGTCCCTGGCCCTCGGAAAGCGTTGTCGAGCCGGGCGGCTGACGTGGCGAGGGCCTCCCTCCCAATGTTTTCGGCGGATTCTCCGTGGTGATGGTTCGGTTTCCGAAGCGCGGCCGCCGTGTCCTTCGGGCCGAAGGGTGGCGAAAAATCCCGCGGTGAAGCCGGCGTCCTTTCGTCCCAGGGTCCCGGCGTGAGTCCTCGCGGACTCGGCCCCGCCAGGCCCGTGGTCCATTCCTGCAGGAGTTCGACCGCCTGGAAGCGTGGACCACCGGTTCTGGCCTCTCGTGCGGGTGACGGGCGCGGCGCGTCGCGACGCGGAGAAGAACAGCGGCCGTTATGGGAGAAGAACGATGGCCGAGAAGAATCCGGCACCCGGGGGAGCGTGCGTCGGCTGTGCGCCTAATCTCTGCTTATGTCCTCACCGTCCCCTCGCCTGCTGCTGCGCGACGCGCGGCTGGGTCCCGGCGGCCCGCTCCGCCACGTCCTGATCGCCGGAGGCCGGGTCGCGGAGGTGGCCGCGGAGCCGCCTCCCTGTGACGAGTCGGTCGACGTCGGCGGCGGCACCCTTCTGCCGGGCCTGTGGGACGCGCACGTGCACTCCGCGCAGTGGGCGCAGGCCCGGCGCAGGATCGACCTGACCTCGGCGCGGTCGGCGCGGGAGGCGGTCGACCTCGTCGCGCCGCGCGCCGGCGCGCCCGGCGCCGCCGGGTTCACGGTCGGGTACGGCTTCCGCGACGCCCTGTGGCCGGACACGCCGCACAAGTCGCTGCTCCAGGCGGCGGCGCCCGGCCGCCCGATCGTCCTGGTCAGCAATGATCTGCACACCGCCTGGTTCAGCCCGGCCGCGCTGGCGGCGATCGGCAGGGGCGAGCATCCGACGGGGGTGCTGCGCGAGCGCGACTGCTACGTCGCGATGGCGGAGATGCCCCCGCCGCCCCGGGAGGAGCTGGACCGCTGGGTGGCCGAGGCCACCACCGCCGCCGCGGCCAGGGGTGTCGTCGGCGTGCTGGACTTCGAGTTCGCCGACAACGTCACCGACTGGACCCGGCGGGTCCGGTCGGAGCGGATCGACGTCCGGGTCGGTTGCTCGATCCCGGCGAACCGGCTGGAGGAGGCGATCGGCCGCGGGCTGCGCACCGGCGAGCCCGTCGCCGGCTCGGGGGGCCTGCTGGAGGTCGGGCCGGTCAAGACGTTCGTGGACGGGTCGCTGAACACCAGGACCGCCTACTGCGAGGACCCGTACCCCGGCGGCGACGCGCGCGGGCTGCTGGAGACGGCGCCCGAGGAGCTGTACGGCCTCATGTCCCTGGCCGCGGGGCACGGGATCGATCCGGCGGTGCACGCGATCGGCGACCTGGCGGTGGACATCGCGCTGGACGCCTTCGAGCGGACCGGCTGCCCGGGGAGGATCGAGCACGCGCAGCTGGTCCGCCCGGAGGACTTCGGGAGGTTCGCCAGGCCCGGCCTGGTCGCGGGCGTGCAGCCCGCCCACGCGCCCGACGACCGCGACGTGGCCGACCTGCACTGGTCCGGGCGGACCGGCAGGGCCTTCGCCTACGCCGACCTGCTGGCGGCCGGAGCCGTCATCGAGCTGGGCTCCGACGCCCCGGTGGCCCCCCTCGACCCGTGGGACGGGATCGCCTCGGCGGTGGCCAGGACCGACGACGAGCGGCCGCCGTGGCACCCGGAGCAGGCGATCCCGCTGCCGGTCGCGCTCGCGGCGGCGGCCAGGGGACGCGCCGGCGTGCGTCCCGGCGACCCCGCCGACCTGGTGATCACCGAGTACGACCCGGCCGGGCTGGACGGGGACGGCCTGCGCCGCATGCCGATCCTCGGCACCCTGCTCGGCGGCCGCTGGACCCACCGCGGCTCCATCTGACCCGTCCGATCGGCCCCCGGGGGTGATCTCGTCGTCGCCGAGCGTCGCCGCGAACGCGTCCTCTGGCTCCATCTGATCTGTCCGATCGGCCCCCGGCGGTGATCTCGTCGTCGCCGCGAACGTGTCCTCTGGTTTCGTCTGATCCATCCGACCGGCTCCGGCGGTGATCCCGCCGGAGCTGTCTCCCGTCTTCCCCGCCCGGGAACCGGCCACCTCGCCCGCCGTCGTCTGGGCGGGTGCCCGGGTCTGGTAGGACAGGTGGGTGACCCACGCCAGCCCCTCGCCGGACGACGACGCCCTGCTGCCGCTCGACGCCGTCCGCGAGCGGCCCGCGCCCGGCGGTCCGGCGAGGGCGTGGGGCGGCGCCGCCAGGACCGCCAGGACCTCCAGGGTCGTCAGGGCCGCCGGGACGGCCAGGGCGGCCGAGGTGGCCGAGCCGGTCAGGGGGGTGCCGGAGCCGGCCGCCGAGCTGCCGGTCGCCCGGGTCGTCGTCGACACGCCGCTGCCGCACCTCGACCGGTTGTTCGACTATCTCGTCCCCGCGCCCCTGGACGCCGCCGCCGTGCCCGGGGTACGGGTCCGCGTCCGGTTCGCGGGCAAGCTCGTCGACGGTTTCCTGCTGGAACGGGCGGAGAGCACCGAGCACGAGGGCAGGCTGACCCGCCTGGAGAGGGTCGTCTCGGCCGAGCCCGTGCTCACCCCGGAGATCGCGGCTCTGGCCCGCGCCGTGGCCGACCACTACGCCGGGACCATGGCCGACGTCCTGCGCCTGGCCGTCCCGCCCCGCCACGCCAGGGTCGAGGCCGAGGCCGCCGCCCCGGCCGCCTCGAGCCCGCCCGCTCCTGCTTCCGCCCCGGTTCCGGTCGCTCCGGCCTCGGCCCCACCGGCCCCGCCCGCCCCCGACCCGGCGCGGGAGGCGGGACCGGTGGGGCCGGGTCCGTGGTCGGACTATCCGGAAGGGGAGGCGTTCCTGGCCGCCCTGGCGAAGGGAGGCTCCCCCCGCGCGGTGTGGACCGCCCTGCCGGGAACCGGGGAGAGCGGGCCGGGATGGCCGGAGGCGGTCGCGGTCGCCGTACGGGAGACGCTGCGCGGGGGCAGGGGCGCCCTCGTGGTGCTTCCCGACGGCAAGGACGTGGCCCTGCTCGACGCGGCCCTCAGCGCCGTCCTGGAGCCCGGCGCGCACGTGGCGCTCACGGCCGACCTCGGGCCCGCCGAGCGCTACCGGCGATGGCTGCGGGTGGCCAGGGGACAGGTGCGGGTCGCGGCCGGGACCAGGGGCACGGCGTTCGCCCCGGTCAGGGATCTCGGGCTGGCGGTCATCTGGGACGACGGCGACGACCTGCACTCCGAGCGGCTCGCCCCCTACCCCCACGCCAGGGAGGTCCTCGCCCTGCGCGCCCACCGGGCGCGGGCGGGGATGCTCATCGGGGGGTACGCCCGCACGGCGGAGGCCACCCGGCTCATCGCGGCGGGCTGGGCCGGGCCCGTCGTCGCGGCCCGCGGGACGGTCAGGACCAGGGCGCCGAGGGTCCGCCCGGCGGGGGAGGACTCGGAGCTGGCCAGGGACGAGGCCGCCAGGGCCGCCCGGCTGCCCAGCCTCGCCTGGCGGACCCTGCGCGCCGGGCTGGAGAGCGGTCCCGTGCTGGTGCAGGTCCCCCGGCGGGGCTACCTGCCCTCGCTGGCCTGCCAGAGCTGCCGGGCGACCGCCCGCTGCGGGCACTGCGGCGGGCCGTTCGCGCTGCGCGCCGGCCACGTGGCCCCGTACTGCCGCTGGTGCGGCCGGATCGCCGGTGAGTGGCGCTGCTCGTCCTGCGGCGGCGCCCGGGTGCGGGCCCAGGTGGTCGGCGCCCGGCGCACCGCCGAGGAGCTGGGGCGGGCCTTCCCCTCGGTGCCGGTCAGGACGTCGGGCAGGGACGGGGTGCTCGCCACGGTCGGCGCGGGCCGCGCCCTGGTGGTGGCCACCCCGGGGGCCGAGCCGGTGCCCGAGGGAGGGTACGCGGCGGCGGTGCTGCTGGACGGCTGGGCGCTGCTCGGCCGGCCCGACCTGCGCGCCGCCGAGGAGACGCTGCGCCGGTGGATGAACGCGGCGGCCCTGCTGCGGCCCGCGGCGGAACTGGTCGTGCTGGCCGACTCCTCGCTCGCCGCCGTACAGGCTCTGCTGCGCTGGGACCCGGTCACCCATGCCGAGAGGGAACTAGCTGACAGGACAGAACTCGGTTTCCCCCCGGCGGTGAAAATGGCGACGCTCACCGGGTCCCCGGCCGCGGTCAGGGAAATGCTCGGCGAGATGACCCTGCCCCCCGGGGCGCAGGTGCTCGGTCCCGTCCCGGTGGCCTCCCCCAAGGGGGATCAAGTGCGGGAACGCGCCATGGTGCGGATCGCGCGGGGCTCCGGAGCGGCACTGGCCGCGGCGCTGAAAGGGGCCGCCGGAGTACGCTCCGCGCGCAAGGCTCCGGAGGTGGTCAAGGTATGCATTGACCCTCTAGATGTGATTTGAGTTGTTTCCCCGATTCGCGGTGCTGGCAGTAAGCCGTTAATTTTCCCCTGTGTCGATCGAATGGGTGAATCGGGCCGTAGACGACCTGCGCGCGTGGGGGCGTGCGCACGGCCTGGACGTTGACGTGGACGAGGTACGGCTGCTCTGCGACTACGCGAGTGACTATCTGGACGTGAACGAGCTGGGTGACTTCACCCCTGTCGCCTTCGAGGAGCTGCTGCTCAACATCTATCCGCGCAAGGTCATCGCCCCCCCGGAGAGCGCCCCGGAGACCGTCGCCGCCGCCCGTACCCTGGTCGACTTCCTGCTCGCCACCGAGGAGATCGGCGGCAAGATGGCGGTCCGGATGAGGAGCGTCCTCGACCGGATCGAACCCGAGATGCCCATCGCCCTCGCCGACACCTCCCGGTTCGGCATGGCCAAGAGCCTCTTCAGCGCGATGGGCGCCGACTCGCTGGAGCAGGACGCCGGCAGCGCGATCCTCTCCGTCTCCGCGGTGCAGGAGGAACCCGCCGTCGAGCACTGCGACTGCCCCGGCTGCTCGCCCCTTCCCGCCGTGCGCCTGGCCCCCCGCGAGGCGCTCACCCGCAGCGCCCTGCGGGTGCCGTTGATCACCGACGCGCGCAGGCTGGTCCAGTGGATGCTCGCCGGGGGCCGCACCCCGACCGTCAAGGGCCGGCTCAGGGTCCGCGACGCCGCCGAGGCGGCCGCCCAGCTCTCGGTGACCGATCCCGGCCTGCTGTGGGAGCTCGCGGTGCACACCGGCCTGGTCACGGTCGAGGGCACCGCCATCTTCGACGGCGAGGACTTCGACCCGCTCGACATCTGGGCCGCGACGGTCGAGTTCGTCGTCGAGAAGGAGACGGGCGGCGCCGTGACGGGCGACGTCTCCCTCGACGAGGAGCTCTACGGCCTGTGCGACATGCTCTACCGCCTCCAGGCGCCCGTGCCGATCCCCCTCGTCAGGGAGTACATGCAGGAGATCGGCCTGGTCGAGGAAGGCGAGATCGACATTCCCGAGGCCGTCAGGCGGCTCGCCTACTGCGGGATGGCAGAGCCGGGCGAGGAGCTGCTCGAGCTCACCCCGCTGGCCCTGTGGGGGCTGCACGAGCTCTACACCGACCTGGGCATGGAGGCGCCCGAGGCGCCCGACCTGACCACCGCCGACGCGCCCGAGCTCATCGAGGGACTGCTCTCCGGCATGCCCGCCGAGATGGCCGAGGCCGACATCGGGGGCTGGCTGGAGAACAGGACCCCGGCGCAGGCGGTCACCGAGCTGCTCGGCTCCGTCTCCGGCGCGCCCGCGGTCGCCAGGGGTGTCGCGGTGACGATCGTCGACCGCCTCGGTCCCGACGCCGAGGAGGCGGTGCGCGCCTTCCTGGAGGAGCCGGAGCTGCGCCCGCACGCCATCCACTGGCTGAGCACGCGGGGCCTGGCGGCCCCCGCCCTCACCCAGGAGGAGGTGCTCTGGATGAGCGTGGACATGCTCGCCCTGGCCATGCCCGCCGCCGAGGAGGATCCGGAGACGTTCGCCGAGAACATGTCCGCCTCCGGCCCCCCGCCACACGTGATCGAGGAGATGTGGCGGGTCGACCATCCAGAGGTCGTCGACGTCCTTGAGCTGCTCGGACGCTCTCTGAGAGATCACGGAGCGGCCAAGGCGGCCCGCAAGGCGGCTTTCAAGGCACGCTCCCGCGCCATCGGCTGAGCCGTGTATGCGTGAGGCGCGAGTGCAGTAAGTTTCACGGGTGGCAAAGAGCGGGAACAGTGGGAACGTCTTCGACATCGGCGAACTGCGCAGGCTGGTCGACGAGCTGGGAACGGCACCCCGCGAGCTGCGGGCGGCCGTCCTGGAGGAGTCCGTCACCGCCACGGGCCGCGAGTGCCCCCCGCGCGGCGACGCGCTGAGCTTCCCCCCTGTCGACCTCGCCGCCGACACGGAGCTGGCCGCGCTGGTGCCGCACGTGCCGCTGGTGATCGACGCCCAGCGCCTGGCCGCCTGGACCGGCGCCCGCCAGGTGACCCCCGAGGGCCTGCTGCCCGACCCGTTCGCGCCGTGCGCCGAGCTCGGTCTGCCGGGCCCCGCCCGGCTGCACCTGCTCTGGGTGGTCGCCGTCAACACCGGCATGCTCCGCATCTCCCGGGGCCGGGTGACGCCCGGCCCGCTCGCGCTCTCTCCCGACCTGCCGCCCCGGGCGCTGCTGGGGTTCTGGGACGGGGTGGTCATGGACGTCCTGGACCGCGCCGACGACGACCTCACCGGGTCCCCGGTGATCGACGACCACCTCGCCGAGATGCTCGCCACGCTGTACGCCGTGCGCGAAGGACTGTCCACCGCGACCCTGGTGAAGGGCATCCTGCAGTCGCACCAGGTGGCCTGCGGGGCCCGCCAGGCGGAGATGCGGGTGCTGGCCCGCGCGCTCCCGGCCCAGCTGGAGTCGGCCCTGGCGCTTTTGAGCTACTGCGGGCTGGTCGAGACCTCGATGGAGGGCCGGCCCCGGCTGACCCCGCTCGGCATGTGGGCCGTCCGCCAGGACCTGATGCGCGAGGGCCACGACGCGCCGACGGGCGCCGAGGTCGCCGTCTTCACCGACATCGGCGCGGCCGAGCTGGTCGAGGCGATCATGAAGGGCTCCGCAGCGCCCAGTGCAGTCACCGTGTGGCTGGAGTCCCGCCATCCCGAGGCCGCCGCCCGCGAGCTGGTCAAGGTCGCCGCCTCGGGCACGGCCGGCCGCCGCGGCGCCGCGGGCACGATCCTGGAGGAGCTCGGCCCCGAGGCCGAGGCCCCGCTCAGGGAGGCGCTCTCCGAGCCCGCCATGTGGCGCTACGCCGCCTCCTGGCTGCACATCCGCGACCTGCCCGCGCCCGCCCTCACGCCCGCCGACAACACCTGGCTGGCGGTCGACTCGCTCGCCTCGCTCCTGGAGCGCGGCGACGCCTCCGAGGCGATCTGCGAGTTCGACGCCCTCGAACCCGGCGAGGACCTCGTCCGCGTGATCGAGGAGATGGCCCTGGTGGACCATCCCGACACCTTCGCCGTCCTGGACCTGCTGGGTTCCCGCCACGGCGACGCGGCGGTGGCCAAGTCCGCCCGCAAGGCCGCCATGAAGGCCCGCTCCCGCTGACCTGACCTGACCGGGCCTTCCCCTCGCGCCCGCGCGTCCGGCGGCCCGCCGGGCCGGCCCCGTGCCCGGTCCGGGAGAGAGCCCGCGCCCGGTCCGGGAGAAGGCCGGGGGCCGATCGGGAAGAGAGCCCGGGGCCGGTCAGGGAGAAGGCCCGGGGGAGGTGGCCGTCGCCCTTAGACTGGGGCAATCCCCTGAAGCGTGAGGAGATCCCTGTTGGCCATTCAGCCGATCCGCCTTTTCGGCGACCCGGTGCTGCGCACTCCGGCCGAGCCGGTCAAGGACTTCGACAAGGAGCTGCGCAAGCTCGTCAAAGACCTCACCGACACGATGATGGACGCGCCGGGAGCCGGTCTGGCGGCGCCGCAGATCGGAGTCGGGCTGCGGGTCTTCACCTACTACGTGGACGACCAGCTCGGGCACCTGATCAACCCCAGCCTCGACCTGTCGGACGACAAGGACGAGGAGGGGGAGGAGGGCTGCCTGTCGTTCCCCGGCCTGTCCTTTCCCACGCCCAGGTCGATCCGGGCCGTGGCGACCGGTTTCACCATGTACGGCGAGCCGGTGACCCTCGAGGGCACCGACCTGATGGCCCGTTGCTTCCAGCACGAGACCGACCATCTGGACGGCGTGCTGTTCATCGACCGGCTGGATCTCAAGCAGCGCAAGCTCGCCATGAAGGCGATCCGCGAGGCCGACTGGAACGGGGGGCCGGCCCCCGCGTTCAAGATCTCCCCGCACCCCACCCAAGGGAAGGCTCTGTAGGACCTTGCGCCTGGTCTTCGCCGGAACCCCGGACACCGCCCTGCCCTCGCTGCGGGCCCTGATCGACTCGCCTCGCCACGACGTCGTCGCCGTCGTCACGCGCCCGGACGCCCAGTCGGGCCGGGGCCGCAAGGTCCATCCGAGCCCCGTCGCCGAGCTCGCCGAGGAGGCGGGCATCGAGGTGCTCAGGCCGCCCAAGGCGGGTGACCCGGAGTTCCTCGACCGGCTCAGGGAGCTCGGCCCCGACTGCTGCCCGGTGGTCGCCTACGGCGCGCTCCTGCCGCAGGCCGCCCTGGACATCCCCCGGTACGGCTGGGTCAACCTCCACTTCTCGCTGCTGCCGGCCTGGCGCGGCGCGGCACCGGTGCAGCACGCCGTGCTCCACGGTGACGCGATCACCGGCGCGGCCACCTTCCAGATCGTCAAGGAGCTGGACGCGGGCCCGGTCTACGGTGTGGTCACCGAGGAGATCCGTCCCGCCGACACCAGCGGGGGGCTGCTCGCCCGGCTCGCCGAATCGGGCGCCGGGCTGCTGGCCGCCACCCTCGACGGGATCGAGGACGGCAAGCTGGAGGCCGTGCCGCAGCCCGCGGAGGGGGTGAGCCTCGCCCCGAAGATCGGCGTCGACGACGCCAGGATCGACTGGGCCGCGCCCGCCATGCGGGTCGACCGCCTGGTCCGTGCCTGCGCCCCCGCCCCGGGGGCGTGGACCGAGTTCCGCGGTCAGCGCGTCAAGATCGGTCCGGTGCGACCGGCTCCCGACGCCTCCGGCCTGGCCCCCGGCCAGATCGCGGCGTCCAAGAACTCCGTCCTGGTGGGCACCGCCACCTACCCGGTCGAGCTGGGCGAGGTGCAGCCGCAGGGCAAGCGCCTGATGGGCGCGGGGGAGTGGGCCCGCGGCGTGCGGCCCACCGACGAGGATCGGCTGGCCTGAAGATCATGAGCAGTGGTAACGGCCGTAACGTCCCGCGCGGCGGGGATCACGGCCCGGCGGGCCGCTCACGCGGCGCCGGGGGCAGGGGCACCGGGGGCAGGGGCGGCGGCAGAGGCGGGCGCCCGCCCAAGCCGGTCCGCGACGAGGCGCGCAACGCCGCGTACGACCTGATGCGCGCCGTCGACGAGCGCGACGCCTACGCCAACCTGCTGATGCCCGCGCTGCTGCGCGAGCGCCGCCTCTCCGGGCGCGACGCGGGCCTGGCCACCGAGCTGGCCTACGGCACCCTGCGCGGCCTCGGCACCTACGACGAGATCATCGCGGCCTGCAGCGACCGGGCGCCGGAGGACGTCGACCCGCCGCTGCTCGACGCCGTCCGCCTGGGCGTGCACCAGCTGCTCAAGACGCGCGTCCCCCCGCACGCCGCCGTCGGCACCACGGTCGACCTGGTGCGGCTGCGGGTGGGCATCGGCGCCTCGAAGTACGCCAACGCCGTGCTGCGCAAGGTCTCCACCCGTTCCCTGGAGCAGTGGATCCCGATCG
Organism: Streptosporangium sp. NPDC023825; assembly: GCF_040639575.1. NCBI lineage: Bacteria > Bacillati > Actinomycetota > Actinomycetes > Streptosporangiales > Streptosporangiaceae > Streptosporangium > Streptosporangium sp. NPDC023825. Next base: position 87,254 of record NZ_JBFAAE010000037.1, read on the forward strand.
TGGCGCCCGACCCGGCCGACGACCCGGTGGGGCACCTGGCGGTGGCGCACAGCCACCCGAGGTGGATCGTCGACGCCCTGCGCGACGCGGTGGGCGGCGACTTCGACGAGACGGCCGCCCTGCTCGCGGCCGACAACGAGCGTCCCAAGGTGACCCTGGTCGCCCGTCCCGGCCGCTCGTCGGTGAAGGAGCTCCTCGAGGCGGGCGCCGAACCCGCCAGATACTCCCCGTACGCGGCCTACCTGCCCGATGGCGACCCCGGCGCGGTCCTCGCCGTGGCCGAGTCGCGCGCGGCCGTCCAGGACGAGGCCAGCCAGCTCGTCGCGCTCGCCCTGACGCGGGTCCCGGTGGAGGGGTCCGACTCCCGCTGGCTCGACCTGTGCGCGGGTCCCGGCGGCAAGGCCGGCCTGCTCGACGCCATCGCGACCCGCGGCGACGAGGCGGCCCTGGGCGGCGCCGGGGTGCCCGTGCCGGCCGCGGCGCCCGTCCCGGTCGCGGGTACGACCCCGGTCACGGGTTCCGGCGCGGTCCCCGCCGCGGGTTCCGGCCCGGGCGCCGGGCCGGTGGCCTTCCCCGGCGGGGCGCGGCTGCTCGCCGCCGAACTGCAGTACCACCGGGCGCGGCTGGTGTGGCAGACGACCCGGCAGGCCGCGGTGATCACCGCGGACGGCACCGCGCCCGCCTGGCGGCCCGGGGCCTTCGACCGGGTCATGCTCGACGCCCCCTGCACCGGCCTGGGCGCGCTGCGCCGCCGTCCCGAGGCCCGCTGGCGCCGCGACCCCCGGAGCCTTCCCGAGCTGGGCAGGCTCCAGCGCGCCCTGCTCGACTCGGCGATCGACGCGGTCCGGCCCGGCGGCGTGGTCGCGTACGTGACCTGCTCGCCGCACCTGGCCGAGACCGTCATCGTGGTCGGCGACGTCCTGCGCCGCCGCGACGACGTCGAGGCGCTGGACGCCCGCGAGCACCTCCCCGAGGTGGAGGGGCTGGGGGAGGGGCCGTACGCGCGGTTCTGGCCGCACCGGCACGGCACCGACGCCATGTTCCTGGCCCTGCTGCGCCGCCGCTGAGCGGGGCGCCGGCTCCCGGATCCCGCGCTGCCCGGAGAGGGCCGCCGGGGGCGTCGTCGCAGCTCAGGACGTCCTACCTGGGCATATATGGGCGCTGTGCACCGTTCGACTGGATATAACTGCTTCCGAACGGGACGCGGGGGTGTCCAGATGTGCGGAATCTGTGGATGGGTGGACTTCGAGGGCGATCTCCGGCAATCAGCGGCCGTCGCGCAGGCCATGACCGACACCATGGCCTGCCGCGGGCCCGACGACGAGGGGCTGTGGCTCGCCCCGCACGCCGCGATGGGCCACCGGCGTCTGGCGATCATCGACATCGAGGGCGGACGCCAGCCGATGATCGCCGACGAGGACGGGCAACCGCTCGCCGTCCTCACCTACAGCGGCGAGATCTACAACTACGTCGAGTTACGCGCGGAGCTGACCGCTCACGGCCACCGCTTCCGGACGCGGAGCGACACCGAGGTCCTCCTGCGGGCCTACCTCGAATGGGGCGAGGGCCTCGCCGAACGGCTGAACGGCATGTTCGCCTTCGGGATCTGGGACGTCCGCCGGGAGGAGCTGCTGCTCGTCCGGGACCGGATGGGCATCAAGCCGCTGTACTACCACCCGCTCCCGAACGGCGTGCTGTTCGGCTCCGAGCCCAAGGCGATCCTGGCCAACCCCCTCGTCGGGACGCCCACGGTCGACGCGGACGGCCTGCGCGAGCTGATCGCCTTCGTCAAGACCCCGGAACGCGCCGTCTACCAGGGCATGTACGAGGTCCGCCCCGGCCACACCGTCCGGGTGACCCGCGACTTCCTGTGCCGCCGCCCCTACTGGCACCTGGAGGCCCACGATCACACCGACGACCTCGCCACCACCGTCGGGACGGTGCGCGAGCTGCTGGACGACATCGTCACCCGCCAGCTCATCTCCGACGTTCCGCTGTGCACGCTGCTCTCCGGCGGCCTCGACTCCAGCGCCGTCACGGCGCTCGCCGCGCTCGGCCTGGAGGGGCGGGGGGCCGGGAAGGTCCGGTCGTTCTCCGTCGACTTCACCGGGTACAGCGAGAACTTCAAGCCCGACGAGATGCGCGACACTCCCGACACGCCGTACGTGCACGACGTCGTGCGGCACATCGGCGCCGACCACACCGACATCGTCCTGGACTCCTCCGATCTCATGGATCCCGCGGTGCGCGCCGCGGTCCTGAGGGCGCGTGACCTGCCGATCGGCATCGGCGACATGGACACCTCTCTCTACCTGCTGTTCCGCGCCATCCGGGGCCATTCCACGGTGGCGCTGTCCGGCGAGTCCGCCGACGAGGTCTTCGGCGGCTACCGGTGGTTCTTCGACCCCGAGGCGGTCTCCGCCGACACCTTCCCGTGGCTGGTGTCCCCCGGATTCGGGCGGTTCGCCGGGGTGGGGGCGCTCCTCGACAAGGACCTGACCCACAAGCTGGACATTCCCGGCTACCGCGCGGACAGCTACCGGCAGGCGCTCGACGAGGTGCCCCGGCTGCCGGGCGAGGAGGGCCTGGAGCGGCGCATGCGGGAGATCTCCTACCTGCACCTCACCCGGTTCGTGCAGATCCTGCTGGACCGCAAGGACCGCATGAGCATGGCCGTCGGGCTGGAGGTCCGGGTGCCGTTCTGCGACCACCGGCTGGTGGAGTACGTCTTCAACGCCCCCTGGGCGATGAAGACCTTCGACGGGCGGGAGAAGAGCCTGCTGCGCGCCGCCGCCGCGGACGTCCTGCCGCCCTCGGTCGTCGGGCGCCGCAAGAGCCCCTACCCCTCGACGCAGGACCCCTCCTACGAGGAGGCCGTCCGCGCGGAGGCCTCCCGGCTGCTCGCCGACGGGAACCTGGCCGCCGCGCCGCTGATCGACCCGGACAAGGTACGGGCCGTGATCGACCGGCCAGAGGCGGCCGGTGGTCCTCCGGGCAGCCGGGCGTCGCTGGAGGGGCTCCTCCAGTTCAACGCCTGGCTGGAGAGGTACCGCGTCCGGGTCGACATCTGACCCGCGCCCTCGTGCCGCCCGCCCGCGGCGGCACCGCGCCGAACCCCGCCCCGGCCGGCTCCGGCCCCCGGGGCGGGGACGTCCTACCGGAAGGAGGTCGCCTCATGGCCGACCTGGGACTGCCCGAGCTGCTCATCATCGTGGCGGTGTTCGTTCTGCTGTTCGGTTCCGCGAGGCTGCCCGACGCCGCCAGATCGGTGGGCCGCTCCCTGCGCGCCTTCAAGACCGAGGTGAACAGGCCGGACGACGCTCCACCGCCTCCCGGCGGGACCGGCGGGCCGGACGACGGCCGGCAGCCGCCCGCCGCGCAGTCCTGAGCCGGACGGGGGGTGGGCTCCCGCCGCTAGAATCGGCGAATCATGGCCGTACAGATCTCGCCCAGCATCCTGTCCGCCGACTTCGCCCGCCTCGCCGAGGCGGCCGCGGCGGTGCCCAACGCCGACTGGCTGCACGTGGACGTCATGGACAACCACTTCGTGCCCAACCTGACCCTCGGGCTGCCGGTCGTCGAGTCCCTGCTCAAGGCGACCTCGACGCCACTCGACTGCCACCTCATGATCGAAGACCCGGATCGCTGGGCCCCCTCGTACGCCGAGGCCGGGGCCGGGAGCGTCACCATCCACGTGGAGGCGGCCAAGGCACCGGTCCGCACGCTGCGCCAGATCCGCCGGGCGGGCGCCCGCGCGGGCCTGGCACTGAACCCCGCCACCCCCGTCGAGCCGTACGAGGACCTGCTCGGCGAGCTCGACATGCTGCTGCTGATGACCGTCGACCCCGGTTTCGGCGGGCAGAGGTTCCTCGACATGGTCCTGCCCAAGATCCGCAGGACCCGCGAGCTCGTCGACCGGCACGGCGGCCAGGTGTGGCTCCAGGTGGACGGCGGCGTCTCCGACGCCACGATCGAGCGCTGCGCGGAGGCGGGCGCCGACGTCTTCGTGGCGGGCAACGCCGTCTACGGCGCCGAGGACCCGGCCCGCGCGGTCGACAGCCTGCGCGCCCTGGCCACCGGGCGCTGACCGGGACAACCGGTTGGCCGGGAGAACCGGTCGGCCGGGAGAACCGGTCGCATGACCGCGAAGGGCGGGGCCGGGCGGGGCCGCCCCTGGGCGGGCGGGGCCCCCCGCGGGCGGCGGGGGTGCGGGAGCCCCGGGGCCTCG
>NZ_JBFAAE010000038.1:0-85206 GCF_040639575.1 Streptosporangium sp. NPDC023825
GCCCGACGGCACCCTGGAGTTCCTGGGCCGCCTGGATCATCAGGTCAAGGTCCGCGGGCACCGCATCGAACTCGGCGAGATCGAAACCGCCCTGCACGCCCACCCGGCCGTACGCCACGCCGTGGTCACCACCGTCGGCCGGCCCGCACGCCGCCTGGCCGCCCTCGTCGTCGCCGACGCCGATCCCCGGGCGCTCACCGAATGGCTGGCCGAGCGCGTGCCCGCCTACGCCGTACCGGCCACCGTCACCTTGCTGGAGCGGTTCCCGCTCAGTGCCAACGGCAAGGTCGACCGCGCCGCGCTGGCCAGGCTCGCCGAGCGGGACGTCCCCGCGGCGGCCGAGGACGAGCCGCCGTCCGGCCCCGTCGAGGAGAGGCTCGGCCGCATCTGGTGCGAGCTGCTCGGCATGGAGCGGGTCGGCCGCCACCAGAACTTCGTGACCCTGGGCGGCGACAGCATCCTGGCCGCCCGCCTCGCCGAGGAGATCCGCCGCGCCTTCGGCGTGGAGCTCGCTCTGAGGCGGATATTCGCCGGTCCGACCGTCGCCGAACACGCGGTCCTGATCGAACAGCAGGAGACAGGAGTCTTCGAGGAGGGCGTCGTATGACAGCCGGTCAGCTCATCGCGGAACTAGAGAACCTGGGCGTACGCCTGTGGGAGGAATCAGGACGGCTGCGCTTCCGGGCACCGCAGGGCGTGATGACCGAGGAGCGGAGGGCACAGCTCTCCGCGTACCGGGACGACCTCCTGGAGTGCCTGCGCGAGCCCGCCGCGGCACTGACCCCGGAACCGGCGGACCGGCACGAGCCGTTCCCGCTGACCGACGTCCAGGCCGCCTACATGCTGGGACGCAGGGAGGCCTTCGACTTCGGCGGCACCGCCTGCCAGGTCTACGCCGAGCTGGCCTTCGCCGAGCTCGACCCGCCCCGCCTCGAGGCCGCCTGGCAGCGGCTGATCGGCCACCACGACATGCTCCGCGCGGTCGTCCACGTCGACGGCTACCAGCGGATCCAGGCCGACGTCCCCGACTACCGGGTGCGCGTGACCGACCTGCGCGGGCGCCCGGCCCGGGAGGTGGAGGCCCACCTGGAGGCCGTCAGGGCCGAGATGGACCACCGGGTCTACGACACCGGCACGTGGCCGCTGTTCGAGCTGCGCGTCACCCAGGCCGGCGACCGGGCCGTGCTGCACGTGTCCATCGACTTCCTGATCGCCGACTACCTCAGCATCCAGCTGCTGCTGACCCAGCTCAAGCGGCTCTACCTCGATCCGGGCCACGACCTGCCCGCCCTGGAGATCGGCTTCCGCGACTACCTGCTCGCCGCCCGGCGGCAGCGCGACGGAGCCGCCTACGAGCGCGACCGCGACTACTGGGAGGGGCGCGCCGACGACCTGCCGGGCCCGCCCGAGCTGCCCGTACGGGAGAACGCCGCCACCGAGGCAGGCCGTCGCTTCACCCGCCACCAGGTCACCTTCGACCCGCAGCGGTGGGCGCGCCTGCGCACCCGGGCGGGCGCGCACGGCGTGACCCCCTCCACGGCGGTGCTGGCCGCCTTCGCCGAGGTCGTCGGACGCTGGAGCCGCCGCCCCCGCTTCTCGCTGAACCTGACGCTGCTCAACCGGCAGCCGCTGCACCCGCAGGTGGGAGAGCTGGTCGGTGACTTCACCACCGTCAGCCTCCTCGCCGTCGAGGGCGGGCGGGGCACCGCGTTCCGCGACCGGGCCCGTGCGATCCAGGACCGGCTCTGGGAGGACCTCGACCACCGCCTCTACTCCGGGGTGGAGCTCATGCGGGAGATCGCCCGCCGCCGGGGCCGGGGCGCCGCGCTGATGCCCGTGGTGTTCACCAGCACGATCGGGCTCAGCGACGAGGCCGCCGGGCACGAGGGGATGAGCGGCCTCGCCGAGGTCGTGTACGGCGCGAGCCAGACGCCGCAGGTGTGGATCGACTGCCAGGCGGTGGTCGAGGGCGGCGCGCTGGAGGTCAGGTGGGACGTCCGTGACGGCGTGTTCCCCGAGGGGGTCGTGGAGGGCGCCTTCGAGGCCCTGTCCGGCCTGCTCGGCGAGCTGGCCGACACGGACGAGGCGTGGGACGCCGCCTGCCCGGTCGAGCTGCCCGCCGCGCAGGCGCGCGAGCGCGAGAAGGTCAACGACACCGCCGCGCCGATGCCCTCGGGGTTGCTGCACGAGCCGGTGGTCGCCCAGGCGCGCCGCACGCCCGAGAGGCCGGCCGTCGTCTCCGGCGGCCGGACCCTCACCTACGGCGAGTTGCTCGGCAGGGCGGAGGACGTGGCGCGGGTCCTGGCCTCGCGCGGCTTCGCCCGGGGCGACCTGGCCGCGGTCATGATGGAGAAGGGGTGGGAACAGGTCGTCGCGGTGCTCGGCACGCTGCTGGCCGGCGGCGCGTACCTGCCGGTGGACACCGGGCAGCCACCCGCCAGGCGGAACAGGATCCTCACCGACGCGGGCGTCCGCCACGTGCTCGCCCAGTCGCGGATCGGCGACCGTCCGGAGGGCGCGATCGACGTCGACCTCCTGCCCGGCGCGTCCGGTCCGGACGGTGCCGGATCCGGTGTGTCGGGCCCGGACGGTGCCGGTTCCTTCGTGCTCCGCCCGGATGGTGCCGGATCCTCGGTGTCCGGTCCGGACGGTACCGGTTCCTTCGTGCTCCGCCCGGACGGTGCCGCATCTTCCGTGTCCGGTCAGGATGGTGCCGGATCCTCGGTGTCCGGTCCGGACGGTGCCGGTTCCTTCCTGCTCCGCCCGAACGACGCCGTTTCCGCCCCGTCCGGCCCGGACGGCGCCGCGTCCGCCGTGGACCCGGGGGACCTCGCGTACGTGATCTACACCTCGGGCTCCACCGGCGCCCCCAAGGGTGTGATGATCTCCCACCGGGCCGCGCTCAACACCGTCGCCGACATCAACCGGCGCTTCGCGGTGACGGCCGAGGACCGGGTCCTGGGCCTGGCCGGCCTGGGTTTCGACCTGTCGGTCTACGACATCTTCGGCCCGCTCGCCCTCGGCGGGACCCTCGTGCTTCCCGACGCGGGCAGCCGCGGGGACCCCGCGCACTGGGCCCGGCTGATCGCCGAGCACGGCGTCACGCTCTGGAACTCCGTCCCCGCGCAGCTCCAGATGCTCGACCACTACCTCAGCTCCCAGCCGGAGCCCGGCCTGACGTCGCTGCGGCTGGCGCTGCTCAGCGGCGACTGGATCCCGGTCAACCTCCCCGGCCGGGTGCGGGGCCGCCTGCCGGGGCTGGAGCTGGTCAGCCTCGGCGGGGCCACCGAGGCCGCCATCTGGTCGATCCACCACCCCATCGGCGAGGTCCCCGAGGGCTGGCGGAGCATCCCGTACGGCACGCCCCTGGCCAACCAGACCTTCCACGTCCTCGACGAGGACATGCGCCCGTGCCCCGACCACGTCCCCGGCGAGCTGTACATCGGCGGGGCGGGGCTGGCCCTGGGCTACCTCGGCGACGAGGAGAAGACCGCCCACAGGTTCGTCACGCACCCGGTCACCGGTGAGCGTCTCTACCGCACCGGCGACCTGGGCCGCTACCACCCCGGCGGCACCATCGAGTTCCTCGGCCGCGAGGACCGGCAGGTCAAGATCCGCGGGCACCGGATCGAGCTCGCCGAGGTCGAGGCGGCCGTCCAGGCCCACCCGGCGGTCGCCGCGGCGGACGTGCTCGTCGAGGGCACCGGCCTGGACCGGCGGCTGGCCGCGTTCGTGGAACCGGTCCGCCTCGAACGAACGCCGGACGCCGGCGACCCGGTGCCGGAGATGACCGCCGCGGGATCGGCGGCGGGCGACGCGCACACCCGGCACATCGACCGCACGGAGCTCCTGGAGTTCTTCGGCCGCCTGGACCGGGCCGCGGTGCTCGGCATGATGTGGGCGCTGCGCCGCCGGGGACTGTTCGAGACGGCCGGGCAGGAGGCGACCCTGGAGGAGATCCTGGCCGCCACCGGGGCCGCGCCCCGCCACCACCGCCTGGTCCGCAGGTGGCTGCGGGTCCTGGTCGACGAGGGGCTGCTGGAGCGCGAGTCCGGCCGCTTCCGCGCGCTGCGCACGGCTGGTGCCGACGACCTGGAACAGGCCTGGCGGCAGGTCGGCGAGCTGCAGCGCGAGGACAGCTACAAGGCCGAGCTCATCGACTACTTCAGGACCAGCACCGAGCACCTGCCCGAGCTCGTCCGCGACGAGATGGACCCGCTGCCGCTGCTGTTCCCCGAGGGCCGCCTGGAGATATCCGAGGCCGCCTATCGCGAGAACATCATCAGCCGTTACGTCAACCACGCCGCCATCGCGATCCTCACCGACATCGCCGGGCGCCACGAGGGACGCCTGAACGTCCTGGAGGTCGGGGCGGGTGTGGGCGGCACCAGCGCGCAGATGATCCCCGCGCTGGACGGTTTCGACGTCGACTACCTGTTCAGCGACGTCTCGCCCTTCTTCCTCAACGAGGCCAGGGAGCGCTTCGGCGACCGTCCCTGGGTGCGCTACGGCCTGTTCGACATCAACCAGGACTACCGCGAGCAGGGCTACACCGCCTGCTCCTTCGACGTCATCCTCTGCGCCAACGTGCTGCACAACGCCCGCCACGCGGGCCGGGTGCTGGCCAGGCTCAGGGAGATGCTGGCGCCCGGCGGCTGGCTGGTCTTCATCGACACCACCAAGGACAGCTACCAGATCATGACCTCGATGGAGTTCATGATGCCGGAGAAGGACCCGCGCAAGTGGGACTACGAGGACCTCCGCAAGGGCCGCGACCAGACGTTCCTGGAGCGCGAGCAGTGGCTGGAACTCCTCACCGAGGCCGGCGCCGACGCCACCCTCTGCCTGCCGGGACCCGGCGACGCCACCGTCACCCTCGGCCAGAGCGTCTTCGCGGCCCGCTTCAAGAACGACCGCGCGCGGCTGGACGCGCCCGGCCTCACCCGGCACCTGGCCGAGCGGCTCCCCGAGTACATGATCCCCGGACACGTCCAGGTCGTGGACGCCCTCCCGCTCACCGGCAACGGGAAGATCGACCACGACACGCTGCGCTCCTGGCTGCCCCGCGCCGTCGCCGGGCGGGCCGCGGCCGGAGGCCCACCCGCCGACGACCTCGAACGCGCGCTTGCCACGGTGTGGGCCGAGGTCCTCGGCCTGCCCGAGGTCACCAGGGACGGCGACTTCTTCGAGCTGGGCGGAGACTCCCTCGTCATCGCCAAGCTCGCCGCGCGCCTGCGCGAGGAGGTCCCCGCCACCCGCGACGTGTTCTGGGACGACCTCGTCCGGCAGATCCTGCACCGGCCCACCGTGGCCGCGCTGGCCGAGCACCTGCGCCGCTCGCAGGACGAGGGGGAGCAGGGCACCCGGCAGGCCGCCTCCCCGCTCGTGCGCCTCGGCGACGACGGGAGCGACGGCGGCGAGAGCGGCGAGGCCATGCGCGTGCTGGTCCACGAGGGCGGCGGCACGCTGGCCCCGTACCGCGCGCTCGCCCGGCGCCTGGCGGACAAGGGAGGCCCGCTGGCGGGCCTGGCCGTCACGGAGGTGGAGCCCTATCTCGCCGAGGAGCCGGAGGGGCTCATCGAGCGCCGCGCCGCCCGCTACGCCAGGACGCTGCTCGACAGCGGCTCCACCCGCTTCCACGTCGTCGGCTACTGCATGGGCGGGCTGCTGGCCACCGAGGTCGCCAGGCACCTCACCGAGGCGGGCGCCGACGTGGAGACCCTCACCGTGATCAGCAGCTACACCCTGCCTCGCGTCATCGAGGACGAGCTGGTCGCGGAGTACGTCTTCGCCCGCGTCATGGGCGTCGACCCCGCCGACGCCGGCTACCCCGGCGACGAGGACGTCATGTCCAGGGTGTTCGAGCTCCTGCTCGACGAGAACCCCGAGCGGGTGCCCAGGGGCCGGGTGGCGGAACTCACCGGCGACCCGGCCGTGGAGGCCGCCGCCGCCGACTTCCGGCGGCTCGCCGCCGTCGCCCCCGAGGAGAGGCTGGCCGCCATCGGCCGCGCCGCCACCGCCGCCCACTCCGACCGGGAGGTCGAGCGGCACGTGAACTCCCTCTTCCGGGTGGTCAAGCACAGCCTGGACGCCGTCGGCAAACACACTCCCCAGCCGTACGCGGGGGACATCACCTTCCTGCGGCAGCTCGGCGACACCAGGTTCCTGCCGTGGCTGCGCGACGACATGACCGGCTTCTGGCGCGACCTGTGCCTGGGGGACCTGGACGTGGTCGACATCCCCGGCGACCACTTCTCCTGCCTGCAGCCGCCCAACGTCGACCAGGTGGCGGACGTGCTGGACCGGATACAGGGGGAGCGATGAGAGCCGTCGGAATCCTCGGCTGCTACGGGGCGGTCGGCCGCTCCGCCGTGCGCAGGCTCCGCGAGGCGGGCATCGGCCCGCTCCGGCTGGGCGGCAGGGATCTCGGCAGGGTCAGGGAGCTGGCCGAGCAAAACGGCCCCGACCCCGGCCTTGGCCCCGCTTCCGGCCCCGGCCCCGCCTCTGCCCCCGGCCCCGGCGACGGGGCCGGGCGGTTCGCCTCCGCCCGCGGCCCCGCCGACGAGGCCGTGGCCGTGGACATCGCCGACGCCGCCTCGCTCGCCGCGTTCTGCGACGGCTGCCGCCTGGTGCTCAACTGCGCCGGGCCGTCATGCGTGATTCTCGACACGGCCGCCCGCGCGGCCCTGGCCGCGGGCGCCCACTACGTCGACGTCGCCGGGGACGCCGCCGCGTTCGACGGCGTCTTCCGCGCGGCCCGCGACAGCCCGGGATCGGTCGCGCTCCTGTCGGCCGGCATGATGCCCGGCCTGTCGGCGCTGCTGCCCCGCCACCTCGCCGCCGGATTCGACCGGCCCGAGCGGCTGCGGGCGTACACCGGCGGCCTGGACCTGTTCACGCCGGCGGCCGCGCTCGACTACGTGGCCTCGCTGTCGGGCGGGTACGCCACGCCGCTGGCCGCCTGGCGCGGCCACCAGGTGATCCCGCGCGCGCTGCGCCCCGGCATGGGCGTGCGGGTGCCGCACTTCCCCGGCAGGGTCGACACCTACCCCTACCTCGCCGCCGAGACCGAGCGGCTCGCCAGGGAACTCGGCCTCGCCGAGGTCGAGTGGGCGAGCGTGTTCGACGGCGACCTCACGGCCGCCGCGCTCGGCAGGCTCCAGGACATGGACGCCGAGGAGGCCGCCGCGGAACTGGTGCGGGTCTCCCGGCTGGAGGCGTTCGGGCGCTCCCCGTACTTCCAGCTGGTCTTCGAGATGTCCGGGGAGTCCGGTGGCGCGGCCGTGACCCGTACGCTCCTCGCGCGCGCGGCCGACGGCTACGAGCTGACCGCGGCGGTCGCCGCCGCGGCGGTGGAGGCGGTGGAGGCCGGACGGGTCCCGCCGGGGCCGGGCGAGGCGGCGGACGTGCTCGACCCGGGCCGGGTCTTCGCCGCGCTTCTCGACGACCCGCGGGTCACCCGCCTGGAGATCGTCGAAGGGGCGGCGCACGCCGCGCCGGTGGAGGAGGGGGTCCTGTGAGCGACCGGCCACGCGTCATCGTCTGCGGCACCGGTTTCGGGCGGGTGCACCTGGCGGCGCTGGAACGGCCGGGCACGCCGTTCGAGCTCGCCGGAGTGCTGGCCAGGGGAGGCGAGCGTTCGCGCCTGTGCGCCGAGCGCGCGGGGGTGCCGCTGTTCACCGACGTGGACGAGACACCCGACGACGTCGACCTGGCCTGCGTGGTGCTCCTCGCCGACGTCAACGGCGGCCCCGGCAGCCAGGTGGCGGCCAGGCTGATGGAACGCGGCGTCCACGTGCTGCAGGAGGCGCCGCTGCTGCACGACGAGCTCGCCGCCTCGCTGCGCGCCGCCCGCCGCAACCGGGTCGTCTTCCGGGTCAACACGCACTACGTCCACCTCGATCCGGTACGGCGGTTCGTGGCCGCCGCCAGGACGCTGCTCGCCCGCGGGCCCGCGCTGTTCGTCGACGCCGCCTGCGGCGTCCAGGTCTCCTACACCATGTTCGACATCCTGGGTCAGGCCCTCGGCGGGCTGCGGCCGTGGGGCTTCGCCGAGCCGGGCGGCCTGCCCGAGGCGGTACGGCGGCTGTCGGAGAGCGCGCCGCCCTTCCGTACCGTCGAGGGCGTGCTGGCGGGTGTCCCGCTCACCCTGCGGGTGCAGAACCAGCTGCACCCCGCCGACCCCGACAACCACGCCCACCTCCTGCACCGGATCACCCTCGGCACCGAGGGCGGCACGCTCACGCTGGTCAACACCCACGGCCCCGTGCTGTGGTCGCCCCGGCCGCACCTGCCGGCCCGCGCCAGGGAGCTCACCGCGCTCGACGGCGCCGAGGACGAGCACCTCGACTTCCCCAGTTGCGTGCCCATCGGCCCGGCGCGCGCCCCCAGCTACCGGGAGATCCTCGGCGAGATGTGGCCGGCCGGGGCCGGGCGGGCGATCGACGCCGCGTGGGAGGCCGTCCGGAATAACCGGGACCCCCTGAAGGAGGGGCAATATCATCTCTCCGTGAGCAAGGCGTGGCAGGATGTGGCGGCGGTCCTCGGCTATCCGGAACGACTCGCCGGGCCGCCTCCCAGCCCGCTGTCGGCCGGTGATCTGATGTCCGCGATGAGCGCAGAACACCAGGAGGTGCCCCTATGACGATCACCGGTGACGACCTGCTGGCGCGATGGCTGCGCCGCTACCGGGACGTGTCCGTGCCCGGCCTGAGGCTGGTCTGCTTCCCGCACGCGGGGGGCGCGGCCGGCTTCTTCAGGACGTGGGCCGCGCGGCTGCCGTACGGTGTGGAGCTCTACTCCGTCCAGTATCCCGGCCGTCAGGACCGCATCCAGGACGACTTCGCCCCCGACATGGACGCGCTCGCCGGTCCCGTCGCCGCGGCGCTTCGCCCCCTGTGCGACCGCCCGCTCGCGCTGTTCGGCCACAGCATGGGCGCGGCCGTCGCCCACGAGGTGGCGATGCGGCTCGAGGAGGGCGGAAGCGGGCCCCTCGCCGGGCTGTGCGTCTCCGGGCGCCCGGCGCCCGACCGCGCCCGGCACACGCAGGTTCACCTCGGCGGTGACGAGGCGCTCCTGGCCGACCTGCGCAAGCTCGGCGGCACCGACGAGGAGGTCCTCACCGACCCCGACCTGCGCGAGCTCGTGCTTCCCGCGCTGCGCGCCGACTACCACCTGATCGAGACGTACGAGACGCGGCCCGCGCCGCCGGTGGAGACTCCCGTCCACGTCTTCGTCGGGGACGCCGACCCGGAGGTCGACGGCGACGAGGCCGCCGCGTGGGCGCGTCACACCTCCGGCGCGTTCACCCTGCGGACCTTCCCCGGCGACCACTTCTATCTGCTCCCCGGCGAGGCCGACGTGGTCGAGGAGGTGGTGCGCGCCTGCGGCCCGGTCGATCCGTGGCCTTCGACCCCCTAACACTCCTGAAATTCCACGACATCGCCAAAGAGAGGAATCATCATGGGTAACGGTGCCATCGAGAAGGAACTGCTCCTTTTGGAGGAGCAGGGCTGGAGCGCGATCTCGAAGGGCGACGGGGAGTTCTACCGGCGGCTGGTCACGGAGGAGACGCTGTGCGTCGAGCCCGACGGCCTGCAGACCGGAGCCGAGCTCGCCGCCGACATCGACGCCAACCCCTCACCGTTCGACGACTACAAACTGGAGGACGTCAAGGTCCTGCCGCTCACCGGCGACAGCGCGATCATCACCTACCGCGCGGTCGTGCGGCTCAGCCAGACCGATCTCACCTTCCAGCTCTACATGACCAGCGCCTACGTGCGGCACGACGGCGGCTGGAAGCTGATCTTTCACCAGCAGACGCCCGTGAAGGAGGAAAACCAGGAGGCCCAGGCGAGCTGATCCGGGTTCCCGCTCTCCCCCCGGGCATATGGATGGGATCACTTCTCACACTAGGGAGGCACCACCATGAACGGAGGCGGCATCGACGTCGACCACCTCCGCAAGACCTTCGGCAAGAAGGTGGCCCTGGACGACGTGTCGTTCTCGGTCGAGCCCGGCAGCATGGTCGGCCTGCTCGGCAGGAACGGCGCCGGCAAGACCACGGTGATCAACTGTCTCAGCACGCTGCTCCCGCCGGACGGCGGGCGCGCCACGGTCGCCGGCCACGACGTGGTGAGCGACCCGGTCGGCGTGCGGGCGTCCATCGCCCTCACCGGGCAGTTCGCCGCGGTCGACGAGGTCCTCACCGGGCGCCAGAACCTGGTGCTCTTCGGCCGCCTGCTGAAGCTGAGCAAGAAGGCGGCCCACGCGCGCGCCGGGGAACTCCTGTCGGGATTCGGGCTGACCGAGGCGGCCGACGACCCGGTGGGCTCCTACTCGGGAGGGATGCGCCGCAGGCTGGACCTGGCGGCCAGCCTCGTGGTGGAACGGCCGGTGATCTTCCTGGACGAGCCCACGACGGGACTCGACCCCGCCGGGCGGCGCGAGGTGTGGGACGTCGTCTCCGGCCTGCGCAGCGGCGGCACCACCATCCTGCTGACCACCCAGTACCTGGAGGAGGCCGACCGCCTCGCCGATCGCATCGTCGTCGTCGAGGGTGGCGTGGTCATCGCCGAGGGGACCCCGCGGGAGCTGAAGGACCAGGTCGGCGGCACCGTCTGCGCCGTCCACATCGAGTCCGCGACCGAACGCGAGAAGGCGCTCGGCGCCCTGCGCGGTGCCATGGACGGCCCCATGGACGGCATCGCCGAGCACGACGGCGTCATCACCGTGCCCGGAGCCACCGTCCGCACGGTCGCGGAGGTGGCGCGGATCCTCGGTGACGCGGGCGTCGAGCCCGACGACGTGGCACTGCGCCGCCCGACGCTCGACGACGTCTTCTTCGCGCTGACCGGGACGGCGCCCGGTGCCGCCGGAGACGGCGGCACCCGAGACGGCGGCACCCGAGACGGTGGCGCGGCGGACGATGGCGTGGTGAACGACGGCGCGGCGGACGGTGACGCGGGAAGCGGGCCGGGCGGCTCCGACGGTTCCGGGAACCGGGACGCCGGATCGCGCTCCGGTGACGGCGGTCCGGCGAGGGTCGGGGAGAGCGGGCCCGCGCGGCAGGGAGCCGGGCCGTGACCGCGGTGCCGGTGCGGACCGAGCGCGGGCTCGGCAACCTCGCGCGGCAGGGGATGCTGCTCGCGGGCCGCAACATCCGGCTCACCTCGGTGTCCGACACGATCAGCACCATGATCGTCTTCCCGGTGATCTTCGTGTTCGGCTTCCTCGCCCTGTTCGGCAACCTGGTGCAGGTCAAGGGCATCGAGTACGCGCAGTTCCTGCCACCGGCACTCGTCGTGCAGTGGATGTTCTCGGTCGCCATCTCCACCGCGTTCTTCTTCGCCTCGGACCGGCGCTCGGGCATCCTCGCGCGATACCGCGCGCTCGCGATCAACCGCGGCGCCGTGGTGGTCGGCCGGATGGCCGCCGACGTGCTGCGCGCGCTGCTGGCGATCGCGGTGATCGTGACCGCCGGATACGTCGCGGGCTTCCGCTTCGAGGCCGGGCCGCTCGCGGCGCTCGGATTCGTGGCTCTGGCGGTCGGGTTCGCGCTCACGCTCTCCGCCGGGACGAGCGCGCTCGGTCTGGCCTCCAAGGAGCCCGAGACGGTCTCCTCCACCCTGCATCTCATCTACATGCCGCTGCTGATGATCTCCTCGGCGTTCGTGCCCGCGGACGCGTTCCCGGCCTGGCTGGAGCCGGTGGTGAGCCTCCAGCCGGTCACCGCGGTGATCGACGCGTTGCGGGCGCTGGCCGAGGGCGGACCCACCGCGGGCCCGGTGACGCGGGCGCTCCTGTGGATGGCGGGGCTGCTGGTCCTGTTCTCCCTGGCGGCCGTGCGGGCGTTCAGGAGGGCGACATGAACACTCTCACCGAGACCGGCCTGCTGGCCGGCCGCAACCTGCGAAGGTTCTTCAAGACGCCGCAGCTGGTCGCCGACACGGTCATGTTCCCGGTCATCCTGCTGTTTTTGATGCTGCTGGTCTTCGGGGAGCTGGTCGGCGCGGCCACCCGCGGCGCCTACATCGACCGCCTGGCCCCGGTGATCATCCTGTTCAGTGCCGCCTACGGCGCGGTCGGGACCGGCATCGGCTTCCACACCGACCTGAGGACCGGCCTCGTCGACCGGTTCCGCGCGATGGACATCGGCAGGCTCTCCGTCCTGACGGGCAGGCTGGCCGGAGACCTGGTGCGGGTTCTGATCGTCGCGGTGGCCACCACCGCGGTGGCCTATCTCGCCGGCTTCCGCTTCACCCAGGGACCGCTCGCCGCCCTGGCCTTCTTCGGGGTCGTCCTGCTGTTCGCCTCGATGTTCCTGTGGCTGGCGATGGTGGTGGCGCTGACCGCGTCCAGCGAGCAGGCGGTCAGCGGCGCGCTCAACACCCCGGTGACCCTTCTGCTGTTCCTGTCGTCGGGCTTCGTGCCGCTCGAGCAGTTCCCCGGTTTCCTGCAGCCGATCGTGCGGGCCAACCCGCTCTCCCTGGGCGGCGACGCCCTCGTGGGGTTGTCGCAGGGCGGCCCGGTGGCGGCGCCGGTGCTCTTCACGCTGGCGTGGACGGTGGTGGTGACCGCGATATCGGCACCACTTTCCGTTCGGCTCTACCGGCGCCGGTAATTCGCCGTGGTGATCATCGGGAGCCGGTGACCATTCCGACGGGAACCGATGGGAATTGTCGGGGAACGGTGCCGGATAAATGTGGAGGAAGAATTCCTCCGAGCCTTTTCAGGCTCGGAGGAATTCGATCAGCCGGTAGTTTATGCGGCCCTGCGGCGCGAGGCACTCCGCGGCTCGCAGGGTGACCTGGCGCCAGCCGTGCCCGGTGGCGATCTCGTCGATCAACGACGCGTTCCCGAGGTCGGTGAACCCGAGCAGCAGCCTGCCGCCCGGGTGCAGGCGGGCCGCGGCGCCGGCGAGGTAGGCCTCGTGCGCGGCGTATCCGGGGTCGAAGAACGCCCGGTCGAGGTCGTCGGCCGAGGCCTCTCCCGCCGGTGCCTCGACGAAGTTGGAATTCCAGTAGATCATGTCGAAGCGCTCGTCCTCGCCCAGCGGCTCGAACATGTCTCCGCAGCTCACGCGGACACGATCGGCCACGCCGTGCCGCTCGGCGTTGCGCCGCGTGTTGTCGGCCGCCGCCCGGCTCATGTCGATCGCGGCCACCTCGGCGCAGCCGCGCAGGGCGGCGGTCACGGCGATGTAGCCCGTGCCGCTGCCGACCTCGCAGAAGCTCCCGAACAGGGGATAGGGGATCCACTCGGCGTACAGCGCCGACGACTGGGCCAGGTGGGGCGCGTAGACGCCGGGCAACAGGTCCCATTCGAGGCCGAGCAGGCGGAACGTCTGCGGCCCGGTTATTTCCCTGTGCCGCGCCAGCAGATTTCCCGCGGCCTCCTGCGCGCGAGTATTCATCGGCTCTCTCCGATCTCCGGTTGACATTGCGTCTCTCAATTATAGGCATTAGCGTTTAAAGCATGCCAGCCGTGGCATGGTGCCGAAAGACATTCAACAGAGGGAATAAAGATGTCGATGACAGCAGAACTCTCGCGGCTGGGCGCCTCCTACCGGAGGGAGGGGGTGGAGCCCTCGGGACTGGAGAGCGACCCGCTGGCGCAGTTCCGCCGCTGGCACGACGAGTGGCTCGCCGCCGCCCGTCCGGCGAGCTCGTCCGCCGTCCTCGCGACCGCGGACGACGCGGGCCGTCCGTCGGCCCGCTGGGTGGACGTGGCCTACGTGGACCACGGGTTCGTGTTCTTCACCGACCACGGCAGCCGCAAGGGCGCCGACCTCGCCGTCAACCCGCGGGCGGCCCTCTGCTTCGGCTGGCTGGAGGTGGGCCGCCAGGTCCGCGTCGAGGGCGAGGCGGCCAGGATCCCCGACGTGGAGTCGGACGCCTTCTTCGCGACCCTGCCCAGGGGGATCCAGTCGCTCGCGTGGGCGACCGACCAGCGCCGGATCGTGAACGGCGGGCAGGAGCTCCGGGAGAGCCTGGCCGAGGTCGGCGAGCGTTTCTCCGGTCAGGAGGTGCCGCGCCCCGTCCACTGGGGCGGCTACCGCCTGGTGCCGGGAGAGGTGGAGTTCTGGCAGCGCCGCGCCGACGAGGTCCAGGACCGGTTCCGCTACAGCCGCGAGGGCGGCGGCTGGCGGATCGACCAGGTGGCCCCCTGAGGGCGGACGCCGAGGAACGGGTGGCCCCGCGGGGCCGCCGGGCAACCGGTGGCTCCCCGGAAGCGGGGGCCGCCGGGAAAGGAGACCCATGCTTGCCGGATGTGTGGAATGGCCATCGGAGGTCGCGGCCTCCTACCGGAGGGAGGGCTACTGGCGCGGCGAGACGCTCGGCGATCTGCTGCGCCGCCTCGCCGCCGCCCACGGCTCCCGGACCGCGCTGGTGGCGGGGGAGGACCGCTGGACCTACCGTGAGCTCGACGAGCGGGCCGACCGGCTGGCGGCGGGCCTGAGCCGCCTCGGCATCGGCCGCGGTGACCGCGTGCTGGTGCAGCTGCCGAACGTTCCGGAGCTGGTGGTCTTGTGCTTCGCGCTGTTCCGTCTCGGCGCGCCGCCGGTGCTGGCGCTGCCGCCCCACCGCGGCAGCGAGATCGGGCACCTCGCCGAGGCCACCGGCGCCGTCGCGTACGTGATCCCCGACGTCTTCCAGCGGTTCGACCACCGTGAGCTCGCCCGCCAGGTGCGGGCGGAGGCGCCGTCGCTCGCGCACGTGCTCGTCGTCGGCGACCCGCAGGAGTTCACCGCTCTCGCCGACCTCGAAGCAGGCCCCCAGGTCGTCCCCGAAACCACTCCCGGGGCGGGCCAGGGAGCCGGCCTCGGGGCGGGCACCGGAACCGGTCCCGGAGCGGACCTCGAAACCGCCCCCCAGGCGGGTAACGGAGCGGACCCCGAACGCGGCGACTCCCCGCCGCGAGGACCCGAGCCGGGTGACGTCGCGCTGTTCCTGCTGTCGGGCGGCACCACCGGCCGTTCCAAGCTCATCCCGCGCACGCACGACGACTACGCGTACAACATCAGGGTCAGCGCGGAGAACGCCGGTCTCGACGAGACCTCGGTCTACCTCGCGGCCCTGCCGGTGGCGCACAACTACGCGCTCGGCTGCCCCGGCGTGCTGGGCACGTTGCAGGCGGGCGGCACGGTCGTGCTCTCCCCGGCACCCAGCCCGGACGAGGCGTTCCCCCTGATCGAGCGGGAGCGGGTGACCGTCACCGGCCTCGTGCCCTCCCTCGCGCTGCTGTGGGTGGAGGCGGCCGGCTGGTCGCCCCAGGACCTGTCCAGCCTCCGCCTGGTCCAGGTCGGCGGGGCGGCTGTCTCCCCGGACCTCGCCCGCCGGGTGGGCAAGGAACTGGGGCGGGTCCAGCAGTCCTTCGGCATGGCGGAGGGATTGCTCAGCCAGAGCCGCGGCGACGACCCGGACGAGCTGCTGGAGACCACGCAGGGCAAGCCGATCTCCCCGGCCGACGAGGTGCGCATCGTCGGTGAGGACGGCGAGGAGGTGGCCCCCGGCGAGGTCGGCGAGCTCCTCGCCCGCGGTCCCTACACCATTCGCGGCTACTACCGGGCCGCCGACCACAACGCCGCGGCCTTCACCCCGGACGGCTTCTTCCGCAGCGGCGACCTGGCTCGCCTCACCCCGTCGGGCCATCTCGTCATCTCCGGCCGGGTCAAGGACGTGATCAACCGGGGTGGTGACAAGGTGCCCGCCGACGAGGTGGAGGACCATCTGCTGGCCCACCCGGGCGTCCGCGCCGCGGCGGTGGTCGCCATGCCGGACGAGTTCATGGGGGAGCGCTCGTGCGCCTACCTCGTCGCCACCGCCACGAACGCCGGCACAGACTCCGTTACGAACGCCGGCCCCGGTGCCGCCCTCGACCTGCCGTCCATCGCGGCCTTCCTGCACGAACGCGGGGTCGCCGCCTACAAGGTGCCTGACAGGATCGAGGTGGTCGCGGCCCTGCCGCTGACCCCGGTGGGGAAGGTCGACAAGGCCGAGCTCCGCGCCCGGCTCAAGGACGGTGACGGATCGTGAAGACGACGACCACCACGACCACCACGGCCATCGGAGCCGCCGCCCAGCAGCCGGAGTGGAGCGACCCGGAGGCCCTTGAGGAGGTCAGGCGAGAGCTGCGCTCCCGGCCGCCGCTGGTCACCGAGGAAGAGTGCGCGACGCTGGCGGAGTCGCTGGAGCGGGTCGCGCGGGGGGAGGCGTTCGTGCTCCAGGGCGGCGACTGCGCCGAGCGTTTTCGCGAGGCCAACGCCGAGGAGACGGGCAGGAAGGTCGACCAGCTCCACTCCCTGTCCGGCCGCCTGCGCGCCGGTTCGGGCGCCGGCGTCGTGGCGATAGGCCGGATGGCTGGGCAGTACGGCAAGCCGCGCTCCGAGTCGTGGGAGAGCGCCCCCGGTGGCGGGGTCATCCCCACCTACCGGGGCGACGCGGTCAACGGCCCGGCGGCCGAGCCCGGCGCCCGTTTCGCCGATCCCACCCGCCTGCTGCGGGCCTACGACTGCGCCGGGCGCGTGCTGGCCGCCGTACGGGCCTCCTGGGAGGGGCGCGAGGTCACCGAGCGGGTGCACGTCTCGCACGAGGCGCTGCTCCTGGACTACGAGTACCCCCTGGCCAGGGACGGCGCCGCGGGCCGCTACGCCTCCTCGGCGCACTCGGTCTGGATCGGCGACAGGACCCGCTCCGTCGACGGCCCGCACGTCGCCTTCGCCTCGTCGGTCGCCAACCCCGTCGGCGTCAAGATCGGCCCG
The DNA here is from genome assembly GCF_040639575.1 of Streptosporangium sp. NPDC023825. Taxonomy (NCBI): domain Bacteria; kingdom Bacillati; phylum Actinomycetota; class Actinomycetes; order Streptosporangiales; family Streptosporangiaceae; genus Streptosporangium; species Streptosporangium sp. NPDC023825. Next base: position 16,763 of record NZ_JBFAAE010000038.1, read on the forward strand.
TCGATCGGCCCGGCCGAGGCGGTCCACCTCAGCACCCTGCTCAACCCCGGCGCGATCCCCGGCCACCTCACCTTCATCGTGCGCATGGGCAGCGCGCGGATCCGGCGCCTGCTTCCCGAGCTGGTGGGCGAGGTCGCCAGGCGGGGTACGCCCGTGGTGTGGGTGTGCGACCCCATGCACGGCAACACGATGCGGATGGGCACGGGGGTCAAGACACGGCCGATGGAGGCGATCCTGGAGGAGACCACCGCGTTCGTCCGGATCCTGCGCTCCCTGCGCGAGCATCCCGGAGGGCTGCACCTGGAGATGACGCCGCAGGACGTGACGGAGTGCGTGTCCGCCCCGCGCCCGTTCTCGGCGCCGCCGCCCCTGTCGCGCTACCGGACGGCCTGCGACCCGAGGTTGAACGCCGAGCAGGCCTGCGAGGTCGTCGAGCGATTCGCGGGCATGCTGTGAGCGTACGAGCTTGAGCGCAGGAGAGGAGAGAGGACATCACCGGCTTCCAGGGGATCGGCAGGAAGGCGTTCGCCTTCTACGAGGCACTCGCCGCCGACAACACCCGCGAACACTGGCACAGGAACAAGGAGACCTACGAGAGCGAGGTCCGCGAGCCGCTGCTCGCCCTGCTCGAGGAGCTGGAGGAGGAGTTCGGGCAGGCCAAGCTGTTCCGGCCGCAGCGCGACACCAGGTTCACCGACGACAAGTCGCCGTACAAGACCTACCAGGGGGTGACGGTCGGCGTGGGCGGCACCGTCGGCTACTACCTCCAGCTCCAGGCCGACGGGATGCTCCTGGGGGCGGGCTTCCACTCCTTCGACTCCGCCGACACCGCCCGCTACCGGTCCGCGGTGGACGCCGACGGGCCGGGCAAGGAACTCGTCAAGATCACCGACCGTCTGGTGCGGGACGGGTTCGAGCTCGTCGGCGAGCGCGTCAAGACCCAGCCGCGCGGCTACTCCGCGGACCACCCGCGCATCGAGCTGATCCGTCACAAGTCGCTGGGGGCCGAGCGGGCCGTCGCGAAGTCCAGGCTCCAGGGCCGCAAGGCGCTCACCGAGGTACGCGACGGCTGGCGCAAGGTCCGCCCCCTCGCCGACTGGCTGCTGGAACACGTGGCGACCGGCTGACCGGTCACCCCCGGTCGCGGGGTGTCCCGGGGCCCGGGGACCGGAGCAGGGCTCTTTCGCGGGAGAGGACTTCCGACGTGGAGTTCCGGACGGGTGCGGCCCGCGCCCCGGGGGGGGCGCGGGCCGCGTGGTGCCGCGGGCGGGAGCCGTCAGAGCCGGGTGAGGCGGACGGCGTCGGCGACGACCAGTCCCGTGCCGGAGGTCCAGCGGCTGACGCCGACGGCGTTGTACGTCCCGGCCTTCAGGGAGAACGTCCCGATACTTCGCCAGGCGCCGCCGCCGGCGCGCTGGTCGACGTAGACCGTCCTGCTCCCGGCGGAGGTGGCGACGATGTACGGGGCCGAGCTGTTGTGGCCGGGGGCGGCCGGGTACCAGACCTCGACCTGGTAGGTGGCCGCGGCGGGGACGGCGAACCGGTACCAGGCGACGTCGCTGGAGGTCACCGGCCTGGCCTGGCGGTGGTCGGGGCCGTGGCGCCCGGCGGCGGCGGCGGAGGCGGTCCAGTTCGCGCTCGAGGTGAACGCGCCGGAGGTGGAGTTGTCGGCGGTCGCGGACCAGGGGGCGGTGTTCCCGGTGACGTACCGCATGTACTTGGCCCAGTCCCAGTGGGAGCCCGGGTCGGTGTGCGTGGCGCCGGGGACCTGGTTGTGCCCGATGATGTGCGAGCGGTTCTTGGGGATGCCGTACTTGTCGCAGAGGGCGCGGGTCAGGGCCGCCGAGGCGCGGTACATCGCGTCGGTGAACCAGGAGGCCTTGTTGACGAACCCCTCGTGCTCGATCCCGATCGACCTGGTGTTGTAGGACCGGTTCCCGGCGTGCCAGGCGACGTCCTTGTCGCGGACCATCTGGGTGACGTCGCCGTCGGAGGAGCGGACGACGTAGTGCGCGGAGACCTTCGCACTGGGGTTCTGGAACCAGGAGAGCGTGCCCGCGTACGCCCCCTGGGTGACGTGGACGACGATCCGGTCGATCTTGGAGCTTCCCGGCCTGCTCGCGGCGGTCCGGTTGCCGGCGTGGGCGGCCACCCAGCTCGCGGCCGGGTAGTCCGGGCTCGGGGCCTTGGCGGCCAGTTCCCGCACGCCCTCGTAGACGCCGCGGTCGGTCTGCAGTTCCACGGGGGTGACGGTGACGACCTCGCCGTCCGCGGCGGTGGCCCGGACGCCCTTGCCGAGGAGGTCGTAGACGGTGTCGGCGTACAGCCTGGCCGTCTCGGAGCTGGAGGCGTTGCCGTATTTGGCCACGGCCGGGTACCACCGCCCGGCGTCCTTCCTGGCGGTGGCGTCGAGGCCGAGCGCGTCGGCGTGAGAGCGCAGCACCGCGGCGCCGCCGAGGATGTTGGCCGCGTCGTCGGTCTTCAGCGTCGCCGCCGGCCGGCCGGTCAGCTGGGCCGCGCGTTCCAGGACGCGCACGGCGGGGTTGCTGACCAGGTGCATGACCCCGTACCCGCCACTCGCGCTCGGCTCGCCGTCGTGCCCGTCGAGGTGCGTCTCCGCGTACGCGAGCGCCACGAGCAGGTCGCGCGGCACGTCGTACGCGGCGGAGGCGCGAGCGAAGGCGTCCGCCAGGGGGCCCGCCGACCGGGCACCCGCCGCCTGGGCGGGCACGAGGAGCAGGGCGGCGAGAACGGCGGACAGGATCGCGGCTGACCGGCGGTGCGAGCGCGGCCGTGCGTTCTGCACGGAGCCTCCTCGGGAATCGGGGTCCGGGTCCCATCCGGACACCGGCTGATTCGGCACCGTAAAGCAGAAACACGACAAGTGTAAATAATCAACACTTCTTTGTTTGTTTCAGACACATTCCCCCTTTAATCTGATAGTCCGTTATGTGCGCAGGTGGGCGGGGGTCTCAGTGGACCGCCAGCCGGGTCGCCTCGTCCTTGGAGATCGTGTACGAGGCCGCGCAGAAGGTGCACTGCATTCCGTATTTCGTCCGTACCGGGAACAGCGGGACGAAGAACAGGCTGAACTTGGTGACCCGTCGCGACAGCACCTGCGCCGCCGTGTTGCCGCAGTTGCGGCAGATCAGGGTCACGACCCCGAGCTGACGGACCACGGTACGCAAACCGAAGATGAGCATTCCCCAGACCTACCCGGTACGGACGCGCTACTCGTCGCGCTTCGTCAACCCTTGTCCGCGCCCTCGTTGGCGCCGCGGATGAAGTAGCGCTGGAAGATCACGAAGATGATCGCGACCGGGATGGTCGCGAGCACCGCCGCGCCGAGCTTCAGCGGATACTGGCTGCCGAGCCCGAGGGAGCCGCTGACCAGGTCGGCCAGGCCGCGCGGCAGGGTGAAGAGGCTGGGGTCCTGGACGGCCACCAGGGTGTGCGGGAACTCGTTCCAGCTGCTCTGGAAGGAGATGATCGTCAGGGTGATGACGGCGGGGCGTCCCATCGGCAGCACCACCGACCAGAAGGTGCGGAACCGGCCCGCCCCGTCGATCCGCGCCGCCTCCTCCACGCTCACCGGGATCGACTCGAAGAACTGCTTCATGATGAACACCCCGGCCGCGTCCGCGATGATCGGCAGGATCAGCGCGGTGTAGCTGTCGTAGATGCCGAGCTGGTTCAGCACCAGGAACTTCGGGATGAACAGCACCACCCCCGGGACCGCCATGATCGCGACGATCCCGGTGAAGAGCGCCCTGCGCCCCCGGAAGCGCAACCGGGCGAGAGCGTACCCGGCCAGGGAGTCGAGGAACACCCGGCCGACGGTGATGACGACGGTCACCAGCAGCGAGTTTCCCAGCCACAGCGGCATGCCGGTGTCGGCGAACACGCGCTCGAAACCGGCCATCGTCACCGGGTCGGGGATCGGTGAGAGCGGGTTGGCCGCGGCGTCGGGCTCGGTCTTGAACGCGTTGGCGACCTGGATGACGAACGGGTAGAGGAAGACCAGCGAGAAGAAGACCAGGACGGCGTACCCGCCGAAGGTGGAGACCAGCGAGCGGATCCCCCCGCCCGCCCCCTCCGGACGGGCGGGGGCGGAACGGGTCTTGACCGCGGACATCATGCCCTCCTCTGGCGTGACGCGGGGCGTGACGCGGGGCGAAGCGCGGGGCGCCTCGCGGTGCCGCCGCCCTTGGCGTCCCTGTCGCGCATGACCCACCGCTGGAACGCCGCCAGCACCACGATGAGCACGAACAGGACGAACGAGATGGCGGCGCCGGAGCCGTAGTCCAGCTCCTTGAAGGCCGTCTGGTACGACAGGAAGGCCGGGGTCAGGGTGGTCTTCGCGGGTTTGCCCTGGCTCATCACGTACACCTGGTCGAAGACCTGCCAGGTGGCGATCAGGCCGAGCGTGAGGACGAGGAACAGGGTCGGCTTGAGCATCGGCAGCGTCACGTAGCGCAGGCGCTGGCGGGAGCCGGCGCCGTCCAGCATGCTCGCCTCCTCCAGGGTCACCGGGATGTCCTGGAGCGCGGCGAGGAACATGAGCATGAACGTGCCCGAGGTGGTCCAGACGACCAGGATGATGATCGTGCACATGGCCACGCTGGGGCCCGACAGCCAGTCCCACCACGACAGCCCGAACGGGCCGCCGGCGGTCAGCGCCGCGGGGGGCGCCTCGGGATCGACCAGGCCGACGGAGCCCAGCAGCACGTGCAGCACGCCCCGCGCGTCGGAGAACCACGGCGGCCCGTCGACGCCGACGAACGCGAGCAGCTGGTTGACCGCGCCGGAGTTGCTGAAGATGAACAGGAACAGGACGCTGATCGCCACCGAGCTGGTCACCGAGGGGAAGAAGAACGCGGTGCGGAAGAAGGTCTTGCCCTTCAGCAGCCGGCGGTTGACGATCAGCGCCAGGCCGAGTGCCAGGATTGTCTGGGCGGGCACCACGACCAGCACGTAGTAGAAGTTGTTGCGAAGGCTCGTCATGAAGTTCAGGCGGCTCAGGTTGTCCTGGGTGAACAGCTCGGTGTAGTTGTCCACGCCGACGAACGGCACCTGCGCCCGGAACGGGCTGCCCTGCCCGTTCCAGTCGGTGAGGCTCACCCACAGCGCCATCCCGATCGGCAGCAGCATGAACAGGGTGAGGATCACCACCACCGGTGCCACGAAGAGCCAGCCCGCGATGTTCTCCCTGGCCCTGTCGCCAAGGCGGCGCGCGGGACGCCGCGGTGCGGTCGTTGTCTCGGCCACGTCAAGTCTCCCTCACGTCCGGTGCGCGGCCCCCGGAACGTTCCGGGGGCCGCGCACCGGGCTGACTCAGTTGCCGAGCGCGGCCTGGGTGTTCTTCTGCAGGTTCGCCAGGATCTTCTTGGGGTCACCGGCGGGCAGCTGCTGGATCGCGGTGTCGAAGTCGGCGAGCACGCTGTCCATCTTGGCGGCGTTGACCGGACCCTGGGCGTACTCGGCGCTGTCGACGAACGGCGCGTCCTCGGGGAAGGCCTGGGTGAAGGCGTCCTTGGCCGACTGGCGCGAGGGCATCACGCCGAAGGCCTTGGCGAAGGCCATCTGCTGGTCGGCCTTGGTCATCGCCTCGACGAAGGCGATCGCCTGCTCCTTGTACTTGCTCTTGGCGGCGATGCCCCAGCAGGTGGTGAAGGACAGGGTGCCCTTGCCCTTGGGACCGGCCGGCAGCTCGTGGGCGCTGTACTCGACGTCCGGGTAGTCGGCCTTCATCGCGCCCTTGATCCAGTTGCCCTCGACGGTCATCACGGCCTTGGCCTTGCCGAACGCCTCGCCGCCCCAGCCCGCGTCCACCTGCTTGGGGAACTGGGCGAGCTTGTCCTTCAGCAGGCCCTGGACGTAGCTCAGGCCCGCGACGTTCTCGGGGGTGTCGGCGGTGGCCTTCTTGCCGTCGGGGCTCACGATCCAGCCGCCGGCCTCGACCATGAACGCGCCGACCCGGTCGCGGGTGTCGCCGATGACCAGCGGGGTGACGTCCGGCACCTTCTCCTTGAGCGTCCTGGAGACCGAGGTGAGCTGCTCCCAGGTGGTCGGCACGTCGGCGTCGGTGAGCCCGGCCTTCTTCCACAGGCCGTCGTTGACGATCAGCGCCAGGGTGGAGAAGTCCTTGGGCACGCAGTAGAAGGTGCCGTTGTGGGTGAACGTCTCGCGCAGGCCGGGGTAGAAGTCGGCGGAGTCGGAGATCTTGTCCGCGTACGGCTCCAGCGCCCCGACGCTCGCGTAGTCGGCGAAGCGCGCGGCGTCGACGTAGAACACGTCCGGCGGGTTGCTCCCGGCGAACGCCTGGCCGAGCTGCTGGGTCAGGTCCTGGGCGGGGGTGATCGTCGCGGTGCCGCCCGAGGACGCCGACCACGTCTGGGCGGCGGCGCGCAGCGCGTTCGTCTCCGCGTCGCCCGAGGAGCCGATGAGCACCTGCAGCTTGGCGGGCCCGCTGCTCTGCGGGGCGGCGCTCTGGCCGGCGGAGTCGTCGAAACCGCTGCCGCAGGCGGCCGAGGTCGCCAGGGTGCCCGCGGCGAGCGCGGCGAGCGCCGCGGTACGGAGGCTGTGCTGCTTGGTCGGCTGTTTCATCGTGGTCTTCCAATCTTCTGGGGGGTGGTCTGAAGGAGAATCAGGTGATCATGCGGTCATGACGACTGCCGCAGGACCAGGGACGGCTGGAGCAGGATGTGCGTGCGAGGCCCGCCGGCTTCGAAGTCGTACGGGTCACCGGATCCACCGCGGTCACCGGGGGAGGGCGGGTCGAACAGCCGGGTGAGCAGGCCGACACAGCCGGCCGCGGCCTCGGCCAGCGGCTGGCTGACGCTGCTGAGCCCCACCGCCTTCGCCACCGGCGTGTCGTCGAAACCGATCACGCTGACCGGGAGCCCCTCCTCGCCGCCGGCCCGCCCCCCGACCGTGAGACGTCCCTCGGCCGTCAGGCGCCCGGAGGCGGTCAGCTGTCCCGAGGCCGTCAGGGAACGGACGGCGTGCAGCGCGCCGAGGGCGAGCGAGTCGCTGGCGCAGACCAGCGCGGTGATCGGCTGCTCGGCGCGCAGCAGGTCGCGGGCCGCCTTCTCGCCGTCGGCCACCCCGTCGTCCGTGGCCTGGTCCAGGCCCGCCGGGTCGACCCCGGCTGCGGCGAGGGTCCTGGCCCAGCCGGACCTGCGGTCGTCGCCCACGCCGGAGCCCGGCGGCCAGCCGAGGAACCCGATCCGCCGGTGGCCCGCGTCGAGCAGGTGGCGGGTGGCCGCCGCGGTGCCCGCCGCGCCGTCCACGTCGACCCAGGGGTACCCCGGATCGCCGGAGGCGTCACCTGGGTCCCCGGCGTTTGCCGTGTTCCCGGCGTTCCCGGCGTTCCCGGCGTTCCCGGCGTTTCCGGCGTTCCCGGTGTTTCCCCAGGGCCGCCCGAACGTGACGAACGGCAGCCGCCGCTCGCGCAGCCACGCGGGGCGGCCGTCGCCGTGGTAGGTGCTGGTGAGCACGAAGGCGTCCGGCTCGTGGCTGCCGACCAGGTCGTCGAAGGTGTCGATCTCCGAACGCTCGTCGCCCGCCGCGTACAGCAGGATCCGGTATCCGGCACGGGCCGCCGAGGCGGTGAGCCCGTGCAGGAACCGGTCCAGCACCGAGCCGTTGATCCCGTCCCGGTCGGGCTCGATGCGCGTGGCGATCAGTCGCGAGCGGCCGGTCCGCATCTGCCGCGCGGCCTGGCTGGCCCGGTAGCCGAGCGTCTCGATGGCCTCCCGCACCCGGTCGCGAGTCCCCTCGCGGACCAGTTCGGGGCTGTTGAGCACGTTCGACACCGTCTGACGCGACACCCCGGCATGGCGCGCGACGTCAGTGATCGTCACCTTTGTAGCCATATGTACCTTTCTGGGGTTTGAACGTTCAAAGGGGTATGAGGCATGATTGGATCGTTCAAGTAAACGAAGCGTAATGGTTGGATCGTTCAAGTAAAGAGAGTGTTTCGCAATGTGCACCCCCCGGCCGTCGTCTGTCAAGACGTCACCGGCTCGACACGATCTCAGGGAGTAAGTCGTGCTCGACGACGCCTCGTCCCCCACCCTCCAGGCGGTCACGGCGGCCGGTTCCACCGCGGCCCACCGCCTCCAGCCCCTGCTGCACGACCTCGTCAGCACCGTGCTGGCGCCGACCGTCGCGCTGAGCGGCGAGGACGGGCAGATCCGCCCGGCCGGTGTCCAGGGCGTGTTCCACGCGGACTCCCGCGCCCTGTCGCAGGCCACCCTGACGATCGACGGCCGCGAGCCCGAGGCCGTCGGCCACGCGCCGCAGGGGCCGGGCGCCACCACGTTCGTCACGCTGGCCCGATGGCTGGGCGATCCCGTCCCCGACCCCACTGTACGGATCGAGCGGTTCCGGCAGGTCGTACCGGGCGGCATGGAAGAACGTGTCGAGATCGTCTCCAGTGCGACCGTTCCCGTCACCGCCGTCGTGAGCCTGGAGCTGGCCTGCGACTTCGCCCCCATCGAGGTGGTCAAGTCGGGCGGCGACACCGCGGAGGCGGCGCCGGAGCGCACCGCGCCCGGTGAGATCTCCTGGCGCTCCGGCGGCGTGCGGGTCACGGTGACCGGTACGGGCGCGCGGGCCGAGTCCGCTGGGCCCGCTGTGTCCGCTGTGTCCACCGGGTACGCGCGCACGGGTTTCCTGCGCTGGCCGGTCGAGCTGGCGCCCCGCGGCCGGGTCACCCTGTCCTGGAGGGTCGAGGTGCACGACCCCCAGGCCGTGGTGACCGCGCCCGGCCGCCCCGCCGAGTGGGCGGTGGGGGAGGGGGAACCCCAGGTCGTCGCCGGCGACCACCGGCTGAGCAGGCTCTTCGAGCAGTCCATGGACGATCTGCGCTCGTTGCGGCTGGCCGAGACCGCCGCCCCCGGTGACACCTTCCTCGGCGCGGGAGTGCCCTGGTTCCTCACCCTCTTCGGCCGCGACAGCATCTGGGCCGCCCGCATGCTGCTGCCGCTCGGCACGGAACTGGGGATGGGCACCCTGCGAGTGCTGGCCCGCAGGCAGGGAACCAAGATCGACCCCGGCTCCGGCGAGGCCCCCGGGAAGATCATGCACGAGCTGCGCCGGCACGATTTCGCGGTCGAGGGCAACGGCCTGTACCTGCCCGCCGCCTACTACGGCACGATCGACGCCACGCCGCTGTGGATCGGCCTGCTGCACGACGCCTGGCGCTGGGGCGCCCCCGCCGAGGAGATCGCCGCGCTGCTGCCCCACCTGCAGGCCGCCCTCGGCTGGCTCGGCGGGCCCGCCGACCCCGACGGGGACGGTTTCGTCGAATACGTCGACACCAGCGGCCGGGGCCTGGCCAACCAGGGCTGGAAGGACTCCGGCGACGCGCTGCGCTTCCACGACGGCCGCCAGGCCCAGCCGCCGATCGCCCTGGTCGAGGTGCAGGGCTACGCCCACCAGGCGGCCCGGCAGGGCGCCGACCTGCTGGAGGCGTTCGGCCGTCCCGGCGCGGCCCGCTGGCGCGAGCACGCCGCGGCGCTGGCCGAGCGCTTCCGGGCCCGCTTCTGGGTGGACGGGCCGAGGGGGAGGTTCCCCGCGCTGGCCCTGGACCGGGACAAGCGCCCGGTCGACGCGCTGACCAGCAACATCGGGCACCTCCTCGGCACCGGCCTGCTCACCGGGCCCGAGGAGGCTCAGATCGCCGACCTCCTCGTCTCCCCGGAGATGGCCGGCGGCTTCGGCCTGCGGACGATGTCGGCGGACGCGGGCGGCTTCAGCCCGCTGTCCTACCACTGCGGGTCGATCTGGGCGCACGACACGGCGATCGTGGTCGCGGGGCTGGCCCGCGCCGGATTCGCCGCGCACGCGGCGACCCTGGCCGAGGGGCTGCTCGCGGCGGGCGAGACGTTCGGCTACCGGCTGCCGGAGCTGTTCGGCGGCGACGACCGCTCGGCGCTCGGACGCCCCGTGCCCTATCCCGCCGCCTGCCGCCCGCAGGCCTGGTCCGCCGCCGCCGCGGTGACCGTCGTGCACGCGGCACTCGGCCTCTACCCCGACGTGCCCGGGGGCCGGCTGCTGCTTCGCCCGCTCGCCGGCGCCCCCCTGGGCGCGGTCTCCGCCCGCGGCCTGCGGGTCGCCGGAGCGGAGGTGAGCGCGGCCGTCGACCGGGAGGGAGAGGTCGTGGTGACCGGCCTGCCCGGGGGGATCTCCACCGAGCGGGCCTCGACGTGAGCTGAGCCCCGCCGTCCCGTCCCCGCCCGCCGTCCCCGCCCCGCCCCGCCCGCCGTCCCGTCCCTCCCCGGCGCCTCGCCCGTCGCGCCGTCCGCCGGCCGAGGGGGACGGGGCCGGGGTACGGGCGAGCGGGGCCGGGGTACGGGGACACGGAATTACGCGGGCGCGTGAGCCACGGCGGGGGCGCTCAGGCCGGTGAGCCACGGGGGCGCTCAGGCCAGGTGACGGCCGAACCAGTCCAGGACGCGCCGGTACGCCTCGGCGGCGGCACCGGCGTCGTACCGCGGGCCGGTGTCGTTGAAGAAGGCGTGGTCGACGCCGGGAAACGTCACGAGCTCGTGTTCCAGGCCCGCCCTCTCCAGGGCGGTCTTGGCCTCGTCGCGGGTGGCGTTGACCCGGTCGTCCCGCTCGGCGTAGATCGCGAGGACGGCGGCCCTCGATCCGGAGAGGTCGGCGTCGTCGGGAAGCGGGCCGTAGAACGGGACGGCCGCCGACAGGCGCGGCTCGTCCGAGGCGAGCAGCAGCCAGGTCATGGCGCCGCCGAAGCAGAAACCGGTGACGCCGAGCCTCTTTCCGGGGGCGCCCCGCTCCAGCTCGCCCAGGGCGGCCTTCATGTCCGAGGCGAGGCGCTCGGGGGAGATGGCGCCCAGCGCCGCGGTGGCCTGCGCGGGGTCCTCGAAGGAGGCGGTCCCGCCCTCGCGGGAGAGCAGGTCGACGGCGAGCGCGCAGTAGCCGTCGGCCGCCAGGCGCCCGGCGATCGACCGGATGTGATCGGTGAGCCCGCGGTTCTCGTGGATGACCAGCACCGCGCCCCGCGGCTGCGCGGGCGCCGCCCAGGTACCCCTGAGGGTGACGCCGGTCTCGGCGCCGGAAAAGATGATCTCCTCGGTCGGCAGGGGCGAGGGCCCCGCGGGCGGGGCGCCGTCCGGGGGCACGGTGGTCGCCGTCGCCGTCGCCGTCACAGCTGTCGCCGTCACCGCTGTCGCCGTCGCCGTGCCGGATCCGGTGCCGGATCCCGTGGCGGCCGATGCGGTCGCGTTCTCCCCGCCGGTTTCCCAGGCCGCGAGCAGCGCGCCGGCGGCGGGTGCCGCCAGCCCGAGAAGGGTCAGGCGGTGCAGTGCCTCACGCCGGGGGATGAGCCCTTCCGCGTGGTCGACCGCGACCTCCTCCGCGAGGTACCGGTGAAAAGACGTCACCAGCACACGGTAGGACCGGCGGATGAAAGCCACGGCAAAGCCGGGCCACGTGCCGTCACCCGAAAGCCGGGCCACGCGTCACCACCCGATGGGGCCCTCCCGGCGGCGACTCACGCGGACCCGGCGCGCCCGTGAGCCCGCCGGCGCGCCTCGCCCGCGAAGGCTGTCCGCTATCGGACACGCCCCCCGGGGCCTTTGTGTATTTCTCCATAGTCGGCCGGGTCCGGCCGGTGGACCATGTGGGAATCGGCCGTGCGCGACCTCGAGTCGCCGTACGCATGCGACGGCACGTGCGGACACGTACGGGCACAGAGGGTTGGAGTGTCGATGGGCGAGACGCGAGGGCCGCTCCCGCTGGGTAACAGGCCGGTCTTCGACACCGCGGACCTCGACGAGACCCGCGAGCTGGTGGGCCGGGTGTTCTGCCCCCACCGGCTGGAGCTCACCGGTGACGTCTCCGGGCTGGCCGCGCGGCTCAACTCGGTCCAGCTGGGCACCGTGCGGGTGAACTACCTGGACTACGGGGCGGACGTCCGCATCGAGCCCGGGGAGCTCGAGTCCTTCTTCCTGGTGCAGATCCCGCTGGCCGGGCGCAGCCTGATCCGGTGCGGCGGCCAGGAGATCGTGTCGATGCCCGGCCTGGCGTCCCTGCCGTCGCCGTCGGAGTACCTCGACATGCGCTGGGGAGCCGGCTGCCCCCAGCTGATCGTCAAATTCGACCGGCCGGTCGTCGAGGGCGCCCTGGAGCGGATGCTCGGGGAGCGGCTCGACCGCCCGATCGTCTTCGACCTGGGCATGGACATGACGGCCGGCTGGGCGCGGGCCTGGAAGTCGATGGCCGACCTGATCGTCATGGAGGCCGAGCACGGCGACGGGCTCGCCGCGCAGCCGCTGGCGATCGCCCACCTGGAGAACGCCATGCTCTCCTCCCTGCTCACCGGGCAGCCGTCCAACTACCTGGAACGGCTGACCGCCCCCCGGCCGCCCGCCCTGCCCAAGGTGGTGCGCCGGGCGATGCGGTACATCGACGACCACGCCCACCTGCCGCTCACGACCGACGACGTCGCGCGCGCCGTGGCGGTCAGCGGCCGCTCGCTCCAGGAGGGTTTCCGCCGCCATCTCGGCCTGACCCCGATGACCTATCTCAGGGACGTGCGCCTGGGCAGGGTGCACGACGAGCTGGCGGCCGGGGATCCGGCCAGGTGCACCGTGACGAACGTGGCGGCCCAGTGGGGCTTCCCGCACCAGGGGCGCTTCGCCGCCCTCTACCGCGCGCGGTACGGCCAGGCGCCGTCGCAGACGCTGCGCGGCAACTGACCGCACCCGGCCGGCCGCACGCGCCGCCCGAACCCGCCTCCGCCGAGGAACGGACTCCAGGCGGCCAGCCGGTGCGTCACGCGTCCGGGGACACCTGTCCTGACCGGTACGCGTAGATCACGGCCTGGACACGGGTACGCATGCCGATCTCGGCAAGGACGCGTGAGCACCTTCCGCGGAGCCGGGGGTGTTCAGGCGATGGCGTAGTGACCGAGGGAGGGTTCGAGCAGTTCGAAGGAGAGGGACGCCTCCGCGTCGACGGTTTCGGCGATCTCGTCGTTGGGGCGTCCGGCCAGGGTGAGGTCCTGGATGCGCTGGAACAGGATGCGGTGGACGGTGCCGAGCAGTCCGGCGGCGGTACGGACGGTGATGTCGTCTTGCGGTGCGCCGACAGCTGCGGCGAGAGCCTGGGTCAGGGCGTGTTCGCGCCGGTCGTGCAGGCCGCGCAGGCAGGCCGAGAGGGTGGGGCTGTCGGCGATCATGCGGGCGAAGGCGGGGCCGGAGAACCCGGCGACCGGATCTGCGGCCGCCGTGGCTTCGGCGAAAGCGCGGCGTAGTGCCGCCAGGGCGGACTCGCCGGGCAGGCGGCCGGTCACGGTGTGGGCCAGGGAGGCGACGAAGGCGTCCTGGTGGTCCAGAGCCAGGTCTTCCTTGCGTGGGAAGTAGTTGGTGACGGTCTTCTTGGCGACCCGGGCGGCGGTGGCGATCTCGGCGATGGTGGTCTGTTCGAAGCCCTGGGCGATGAACAGGCGAGTGGCGTGGTCGGAGATGAGCTGCCTCGTCTCCTGCTTCTTGGAATCGCGCAAGCCGGTGGGCTGGGCAGACGATGCGGTGTCGGTGGCCATGGCGCAATCTTACCCTCGTAGCATTTTTATGTTGACATCTTTAGTACTACTGGACTAAGTTTACGTCCATAGTAAGTTTGCGCCCATGAGCGAAAGAGAACGCCCATGTCCGAACCCACCGCACCTCAGCCGACATCCTCGCCATCGACCTCGGAAAGGTCCTGATCGGACGGGGCCGCCCGCCGCACCGAACTCCTCCTCGCACCGCGGTGACAGCGGTCGCCCGCACGGACGGCCTCGGCCCGCGCCCGGCGCCTTCCCTCGCCCGCCCGTAGCCTGCCGCGCCGCGGCGGCCACCGATCCGCGCTCGCCGCCGCGCCGACGACCACGTCCGATCGCCTCTCCGATCGGCCGGCGGCAAGTTCCGACCAACAAGACGACAAGCCCCGCGACAAGGAGCACCCCCTTGCAGATCACCGCGTCAACCGTCTCGCTCACCGTCGACGACCTCGCCGCGTCCCAGCGGTTCTTCACCACCCACCTCGGCTACGTCGAGCAGGCTGCCGCCGACGGATTCGCCTCTCTGTCGCGTGACGACGCGGCAGTGGACGTCGTCCTGCTCGCACGCGGCACCGAGGTGCTTCCGGCCGACCAGCGCGACCAGCACGCCACCGGCCTCATCCTCGCCTTCACCGTCGCCGACGTCGCCGACGAGGAGAAGCGACTGCGCGCCGCAGGCGTCGAGATCACCATGCCGCTGCGCGAGGAGCCCTGGGGCGAGCGCCTCTTCCAGGTCACCGACCCCAACGGCGTGATCGTGCAGTTCGTCGAATGGGCGGTCCCGGCCGGAACCGAGCACGCCTGACCCCGCCCCGCCGGCCCTCACCATCAGCTTCAGGAAGCGAGCTCATCCATCAAACCCCTGCAAGCCGTCGTGCTCCTGGCGTCCACCATGACCACCGGCCTGATGGCCGGACTGTTCGCCGGCTTCGCCTACTCGGTCATGCCCGGTCTGGGCCGGTCCTCCGACCGCACCCTGATCGAGGCGATGCAGAACATCAACAAGGCCATCGTCAACCCCGCGTTCATGCTCCCTTTCATGGGCTCGATCCCCCTGCTGGCCCTGGCCGCCGTCATGGCCTGGCACGACCACGGCCGGTCCGCCCTTCCCTGGATCGTCGCCGCGCTGCTGCTGTACCTGGTGGCCTTCGGCATCACCGGTGCGGTCAACGTCCCGCTCAACGACCGGCTTGCCAAGGTCACCCCACTGCGCGACGGCGACGCCCTGGCCATGGCCCGCGAGCACTTCGAGAACCGGTGGGTCACCTGGAATCTCGTCCGCGCTCTACTGCACACCGCCGCGTTCGGATGCCTGGCCTGGGCCCTGGTCGCCCACGGCGCCGCCCGGATCCACCCCGACCCCGGCCGGGGACAGCCGGCCGTCCCCGGGCACCACCACCTGGCGACCGAAACGCGGTGACCGTGACCGGATAGCGCACGCGGCTCGACCAGCGAGGCGCGAGGAAAGCGGCGCGCCGAGCCGCCAAGATGGCGGCATGGGGGAACACGGCAGGCGATGGCTCTTCGCCGATCAGCTCGGGGACCACTTCCTCGACTCCGACGACCAGCCGGTGCTGCTGGTCGAGGCCAGGTCGGCGCTGCGACGGCGGCGCTACCACCGGCAGAAGGCGCACCTGGTGCTCTCGGCGCTGCGGCACCGGGCGGCCGAGCTGGGCGACCGCGCGCTGTTCCTGCGGACCGAGACCTTCTCCGAGGCGCTCGGCCGCGCCGGCGGCCGGGTCACCGTCTGCGGGCCCACCAGCCACGCGGCCGACGCGTTCGTCCGGGGCCGCGCCGAGGTGACCGTCCTGCCCTCGCGCGGGTTCACCAGCACCGCGGAGGAGTTCGCCACCTGGGCCAAGAGCAGGGACGGCCATCGGCTGCTCATGGAGGACTTCTACCGCGACGCCCGGCGCCGCCTGGACGTGCTCATGGACGGCGACGAGCCCGTCGGCGGCCGGTGGAACCTCGACGCGGACAACCGCGAGCCGCCGCCCGCCGGAGGGCTGGACGTGCCCGGCCCGTGGACGGCCGAGGAGGACGAGATCGACGAGCGGGTGCGCCACGACCTCGACCGGTGGGAACGCGACGGCGAGGTGTCCTTCGTCGGGCGCGACGGCCCGCGCACGTTCCCCGCCACCGCCGCGGAGGCCCGCAGCGCGCTGCGGCGCTTCGTCGGCCACCGGCTGCCCGCCTTCGGCCCGCACCAGGACGCGATGCTCGCCGGCGACCCGTTCATGGCACACAGCATGCTCTCGCCCGCCATCAACCTCGGGCTGCTCGACCCCATGACGTGCGTGCGGGCCGCCGAGGCCGCCTACCGGGCGGGCCACGCCCCGCTCGCGAGCGTCGAGGGGTACGTGCGGCAGCTCATCGGCTGGCGCGACTACATCTGGCACCTGTACTGGTACTTCGGCGAGGACTACCGCGACCTCAACCGGCTGTCGGCCCGCGTGGCGCCGCCCGCCTGGTTCGAGGAGCTGGACGCCGGCGCCGTCGAGGCGCGCTGCCTGTCGTGGGCGCTCGCCCAGGTGCGCGACACCGGGTTCACCCACCACATCGTCCGGCTGATGGTGCTCGGGAACTTCGCGCTCCAGCGGGGGTACGACCCCGCGCGGCTGACCGACTGGTTCCACCGCTGCTTCGTCGACGGGTACGAGTGGGTGATGGTGCCCAACGTGGTCGGCATGTCGCAGCACGCCGACGGCGGCATGCTGGCGACCAAACCGTACGCGGCCGGGGGCGCGTACATCAACCGCATGAGCGACTTCTGCGGGTCCTGCCGCTACCGGCCCTCGCGGCGGACCGGCGAGGAGGCCTGCCCGTTCACCGCGGGCTACTGGTGGTTCTTCGCCCGCAACCAGGAGTGGCTGGCCGCCAACCCGCGCACGGCCCGCGGCGTGCACGGCATGCGGCGGCTCGACGACCTGGACGAGGTGTGTGCCCAGGAGGCCGCACGCGGCGACGCGCCCCCCTGACCCCGGCCCGCCGGGCGAAGCCGGGCGGCAAAGCCGGCGACACGGCGGCGGTCACCGGGGTGGCCGGCCACGGTGTCACCGTGGCCGGCCCGTCCCACGGCGACGGCGCCGCCGTCAGGCCGCCGTCAGGTCGCCGTCACAGTCCGTCCTTGTCCTCGAGCTTGGTCGTCACCTTGTTCGCGGGCGGCGCCTTGATGGAGACCCTGCCGCCCCAGCCGGTGAAGCGGGTCTCGACGCTGATCGTCTTGCCCTCCCACCCGGCGCTGTCGAAGATGCCGGTGACGGGAAAGGACGTGGTCAGGCGCTGCGGCAGGCGGTTCCTGTCCACGGTGAGCCTGAACGTCACCACGGTCTTGTCGCTCGACCGGAGCGGCAGGGTGGCGCGGAACCAGGGCGAGACCTTGGCGAGCCTGCCGAAGGTGGTGGTACCGCTGTAGGTGGTACGGGTCTTCTTGGCGCCCTTGAACAGGCTGGTGAGGGTCGCCGGCTCGGCGACGTTCACCAGCTGGCTGAACCAGCCGTCCACGTCGCCCGTCATGCCGTCCGGGTCCTTGTACCAGCTCTTGCCCCGGGGCATCTTGTCGCGGTAGGTGCCGCCCTGGGAGTAACTCGTGGTGCCGATCCGGATCGTCCGCGCGGGGACGGGCGGGTTGAGGCGATCGTCGGCCGGGCCGGCGCCCTTCGAGGTGATGTCGGAGGCGACGATCCCGCCTCGGCCGAACTGGAAGGAACCGGTGCGCCGCAGGTAGGGCTTACCCTCGCCGTCTTCGATCATGGTGGTCAGGTCGGTGAACCTCACTCCCTTGCCCGGGACGAACTGGCCCTTCAACGCCTTGACCGGGTCGGCGGGGGCGGTCTGGGCCTGGGCCTGGGCCGGTGCCCCGGTCATGAGCGCGACGGCGGTGGCCGCGGAGACGCTCGCGATCATTCGCTTCATAGGGGTTCCTTGATAGTCCGGGTCGGAAGGGGAATCCTTCCCGACCTTGATCACGGACGTGTCTCACCCCTCTTCGGGCGGGCACGGCCGAGCACCGGGAACACGGCTCGCCGGCTTGGCGGAAGAGGCGGCCGCGCGAGCGGCCCCCGCAAGGGGCGGTCGGAGGCCACTCACGCGCGCCGTGATCGCCGGAGGCGTCAGCGTGGAACGCCGCCGCCGTTCGAGTCGCCGCCGCGGGGCCGGATGACGGTGCCGAGGCTGAGCCCGGGCCCGATCGTGTAAATAAACTTTGACATGGTGTCTGGGGCGCTTTACATTGATTGATGTCAGCTTTGTTTTACATGAGGGGCGGGCATGGCCTTCGAGGAAAAACGCGCCTGGGTGATGATCGTGGTCTCCGCCGGTGCGTACGCGATCTACCTGGCGATCGTCCTGGGCCGGGCCGGCGACGGTCCGCTCGCCGACGTCGCCTACGCGGGAACCCTGCTGTGGACCATCGGTGGCGCCATCGTCGCCGCGATCGTGGCCCACATCGCGATGGCCGTCGCGGGCGGCCACGGCGCCGACCGCACCGACGAGCGCGACCGTGAGATCAACCAGGTCAGTGAGCGCATCGGGCAGTCGATCGTCGTCATCGGCGCGCTCGCCGCACTGGTCATGGCCATCGCCGAGCTGCGCCACTTCTGGATCGCCAACGCCGTCTACCTGGCGTTCGTGCTGTCCTCGGTGCTCAGCTCGTTCGCCAAGATCATGGCGTACCGCAAGGGCGGCTTCCAGACGTGGTGAAGCCGACGCGGGTCACCAACGCGATCCGGGCGCTGCGGTTCGCGCACGACGAGATGACCCAGGCCGAGCTGGCCGACCGGGTCGGCGTCACCCGCCAGACCATCATCGCGATCGAACAGGGTCGCTATTCCCCCTCGCTGGAGATGGCGTTCCGCATCGCCCGGGTGTTCCGGGTCGGACTCGACGACGTCTTCCAGTACCCCGACACCGAAGGAGACCCCTCATGAGAGCGATCGTCCAGGACGAGTACGGCCCGCCGCACACGCTGAGTCTCGGCGAGGTCCCGACCCCGGCGCCCGGCGCCGGCGATGTGCTGATCCGGGTGCACGCGGCCGGCGTCGACTACGGCGTGTGGCACGTCATGACCGGGCTGCCGCTCGTCGGCCGCCTCGGCTTCGGCCTGCGCCGGCCCCGCAACCGCGTGCCGGGCATGGACGTGGCCGGCGTCGTGGAGTCCGTCGGCGCCGACGTGACCGCGTTTCGCCCCGGCGACGAGGTGTACGGCCAGGCGACCGGCGCGTACGCGCAGTTCGCGCTCGCCCGCCCCGGCAAGCTCGCCCGCAAGCCCGCCAACCTGAGCTTCACCGAAGCGGCGGCCGTACCCGTGTCAGGGGTGACCGCGTTACGGGCCGTCGGCCAGGTCACCACCGGCGAGAAGGTAATGGTCATCGGCGCCGGCGGCGGAGTGGGCAGCTTCGCGACGCAGCTCGCGGTCGCCGGCGGCGCCCACGTCACCGCCGTGTGCAGCACGGCCAAGGCCGGCCTCGTCCGGTCGCTGGGCGCCCAGGCCGTCATCGACTACACGCGCGAGCCGCTCACCGGGACCTACGATCTGATCATCGACATCGCGGGCATCCGGCCGCTGCCCCTGCTGCGCGGGCTGCTCACCGAGCGCGGCCGGCTCGCCATCGTCGGCGGCGAGGGCGGCGGCCGGTGGTTCGGCGGGATCGGCCGGCTGCTGGCCGCCCGGCTGATCACCCCGTTCACGCGCCAGCGCCTGGACGCGCAGATCGCGCTGACCCGTACCGCCGACCTGGACGCGCTGCGCGACCTCATCGAGGCCGGGGCCGTGCGACCGGCCGTCGGGCGCACGTACCCCCTGGCGGAGGCCCCCACCGCGGTGGGTGACCTGGCGGCGGGCAACGCGCCGGGAAAGCTCGTCATCACGATTGACTGACCCCGGGGCGCCGGGATCGATGAGCCACGGGATCGACGCCTTTTCGGGCCCATGACATGTTTCTCGCCGGCACCCCGGCTTCGTCCGGGAGCCGTACGCCGGCGTCGGACCGGGCCCGGGCCGACGCCGGCGAGGACGAGCTCGGCTCGGCGCGGGCGCCGGCTCCCGGCGGCGTGAAGGCGACGGCCGCGTGCGCACCATCCGTCCTCGAAGACGGTACAACCTTCATCCAAGGGCGCGGGCCAGGGACTCGGCTCTGCGGTGGTCGTACGGTGCGGCCAGGCGTTCGGCGGTCGCCATCGCCTGCTCGGCCGCCCGCCTGGCCCGCCTTCGCCCGCCCAGGGAGGTCAGGACCAGCGCGAGGGCCCAGCCGATCCGGGCGGCGGCGCCGGGGTTGCGGGCGGCGTACCGGGAGAGGTGCCCGAGCAGGAGGGAGGCCACGGCCCGGTCCTGCCCCGCGTCCCCGAGCAGCTCGGCGAGGCCCGTCCAGCACTCCAGCATGCCGGGCTGCACCGTCGGCAGCCGCTCGGCCAGCGTCAGCGCCTCGGCCAGCGCCGCGGGCGCCCGCGCCGGGTCCAGGCGGGCCGCGATGGTGAGCAGGCGCAGCTCCTGGATCGTGCGGCTCGCCGGGCTGTCGCGCAGGCCGATCTCCTTCGCGTGCGTGCGCCGCCGCTCGTGCGAGGCGCGGGCGCCCGCCAGCAGCTCCCGGATCCGCTCCACCGGCACCCCGTCCAGGCGCAACAGCGCTTCCGCCCGCCCGGTCAGGCACCAGTGGCGGCCGATGTCGTCCCCGCCCACCCGCGCGACCGCCAGCTCCTCCGTCTCCGCGTACCCGGCGGCCGCCGCGGCGAACTCGCCCTGCCACAGCGCGGTCTCGGCGAGCATGCCGGCGCAGTTCTCGGCCACCCGCGGGTCGATCGTCCGCGACCGTCCCTCCGCGAACGACCGCCTGGCGTCCTCGAAACGGCCCGCGTGGAGCAGGTCGATCCCGCGGGCCAGCCGGGCCCGGTGCACGGCCTCGTCCGGGTGTCCGGCGCCGGAGAGTTCCCGGTCGGCGAGGCCGCCGTAGCGGGTGGCGATCCGGTGGAGACCGGCCAGGCGGGCGATGGTGGCGAAGTTCGCGTAGGACTCGGCGCGCAGGCCTGGCTCGGTGCCGCGGTCGGCGGCGTTGAGCTGGCGCAGCGAGGTCACCAGCATCACGGGGAGGTCCTGCCGGTGGTAGGCGAGCCGGGCGAGCAGGGTCAGCGCCCGCGCGGCCTCGGCCTCGTCCGTACGGGGCGCGGGCAGGAGGCGGCGGGCGGCCGCGACCGGCAGGAGGCGGTGGGCGGCCTGGCGGACGGCGGCGGTCAGGAGAGCGGTCGCGAGACCGGCGGGAGTGGTGGGGAGCGGCTCGCCGAGCGTGTCGAGGGCGGCGCGGGCCAGGCGGGTGGCGGCGCGTTCCCTGGCGAGCTGGTGGGAGCCCACCGCGGCCATCCGGAGCAGGCGGGCCCGCAGGAGCGGGTCCTGCGGAGGGCGGTCGAGGTGCTCGCGGACGATCGCCACCGACTCCTCGTACAGGCGCAGCCGCAGGCACAACGTCCAGTAGTGGTCCAGGAAGCGCGGCTGCCCGGACACCCGCCAGGCCAGGCGGATGTTGTCCATCTCGGCGCCGAGCACGCGGACGACCTCGGCGTCCGAGCCGTTCTGGAGCGCGGTGGCGTGCCGGTCGAGGAGACGGGCGTAGTGGCGGGCGTGCCGTTCGCGTACCCCCGGGTCCTTCGAACGGGCGGCGGCGAGCTGCTGGATGACAGGGTGGAGGGTGTAGCGGCCGGACGGGGTGAGCCGCAGCATGCTGTGGTCGACCAGGTGGACCAGCACCTCAGGGCCGGTTCCGGTGACCTCCAGGGCCGCGCGCAGGGTGGCGCCGCCGCCGAACACCGACAACGCCGCCAGCGCCTCCCGCCTCGCCGGGTCGAGCAGCCGCCAGGACGTCTCGAAGACCGTACGCATGCTCGCGTGCCTGGACCGTGCGGCGGGCCCGGCCGTGGAGAGCAGCCCCGTGTCCACGCCGAGGCGTTCGGCCAGATCGGCGCACGGCACGGCACGCAGCAGGCCGGCCGCCAGCTCGATCGCCAACGGCAGCCCGCCGGTCGCGGCGCAGATCGCGGCCACCAGCGGGGCCTCGCGCTCGGGGTCGAACCCCGGCCGGGCCCTGAGCGCCCGCGCGGCGAACAGCGCCTCGGCGGCCGGCCCGGCGAGCCCCTCCACCGGGACGATCACCTGCCCGGGCACGTCCAGCCGCCGCCGGCTGGTCGCCAGCACCCGCAGGCCCGGCGCCACCCGCAGGATCTCCGCGATCACCCCGTCGAAGGACGGCAGATGTTCGAGATTGTCGAGCACCAGCAGCGCCGAGCGACCGGCGAGGGCGGCGAGCAGCAGCTCGGCGGCGGGCCGCGGCGGCGAGAGGTCCACGCCGAGCCGGCGCGCGAGCGTCGTCACAGCCGCCTCCGCCCGCACCCCGACAAAAGACACGAAAGCGACATCCGCGAAAGAGGGGGAGGGGGACGCGGCGTCGTGCTCACCGGGCTTCGCGGAGGAGGGGGAGGCGGTGTCGTACTTCCCGGTCCCCCTGGAGGGCTTCCCGGTCCCCGTGAAGGAGAGGGACGCGGCGTCCCGGTCCCCGGCCTCCGCCGCGGCGATGGCCAGGCGGGTCTTGCCGATGCCGCCCGGGCCCGACAGGGTGATCAGGCGTTCCCGGGACAGCAGGGCACGCAGGCGGCGAACGTCGGACTCGCGGCCGACCAGCTCCGACCCGGGGACCGGCAGGGCGGCCCGGCGGGCGGTCGCGGGCCGGGGCGTGAGGTCCCGGCGGAGCGCGCGGGTCTCGGGTGCGGGATCGACGCCCAGCTCGCGCGCCAGCCGCAGGCGCAGCTCCTCGTAGCAGGCCAGGGCCGCGGCCCGGTTCCCGGTCCCGGCCAGGGAGGCGATCAGCACCCGGTGGGCCTCCTCGTCGTACGGGTCCAGCTCCGTCACGATCCTGGCCAGCCGTACGACGTGTTCGGAGGCGGCGGGCCCGGCGCGTACGAGCAGCTCGCGCAGCACCAGCCGGGCCCGCCGCCGCTCGCACTCCAGCCACCCGGCGAACGCGGGCGCGTCCCCGAAGGAGAGACCGTCGAGGAACTCCCCGCGCCACAACCGGAGCGCCCCCGCCACCGTCGGGTCCCGGGTGAGCTGCCGGTAGTCCACGAAGCAGCCGTCGTCGGCGCGGAAGGCGACGTGGCCGCGGGTGATGTCGAGCCAGCCGCCCACGTCCTTGCGCAGCTCCGACAGCGCCAGCCGCAGGCTGCCCCTGGCGTTGGCGTCGGGGCGCTCGCCCCACAAAAGCCCCGCGAGCTCGGCCCGCGAGCGCGCCCCCGGCGTGGTGGCGAGGTAGCACAGGAGCGCCCGGGTCTTGGCGGAACGGATCCGCACGGGCCGTCCCCCGACAGCCAGCTCGGGCGTGCCGAGCAGCAGCAGGCTGAAGGAGTCTCCCATACGAGGACAGTAGGCGCGGGCCTTTCGCCCGGCTGTGTCAGAAGGCGCGGAGACCGTGTGCTCTATGCCGTTGACCTGTGGTCTAACGATGTGCTCACGCCGCGTCCGCGACTCTGATGCCGCGTTTCGCGACGGTCGCGAAACGGCAGCGTCTCCAGGAGGAGCAGCATGCATTCTCGTAAGGTGATCGCCGCACTCGCCCTGGCCGGAGGTCTGGTGGCGCCGGTGGCGCTGGCCGCGACCCCGGCGGCCGCCATGGCCGGCTCGTGCCGCGTGGAACTGTACGACATCGACGCCGGCAACGTGGCCGACCGGGACGGCCGGGACGAGGTCCGGTTCCTGGTCGGCGGGAACCTGTTCCCCAGGCTCAACGCCAACTACTTCGGCATGAACGCCGGTGGCGACGGGGATCCCGGCGACTTCGAGGACCCGACCTCGATCATCCTGAACACCCAGGACGTGGTCTTCGGCCTGCGCGAGACCGACGGCCCGGCCTGGGGACAGGGCGACTCGCTCGGCACGGTGACCGCTTCCGGCAGCACGTGCGCCGGGCTCGCCCCGGGCGCCAGCACGATCATCGCGGAGACCCTCACCGGGACCGAGCAGACGGCGTACTCGTACGTGGTCCGCCTTGAGATGACCGCTCTGTAACCGCCCTCGGAGCCGGAGCCGCGCTGCCGCCGCGGGGCAGCGCGGCAGGAGCGTCGGCGGCGAGGATCGGTCAGCCGAACCGCAGGACGAACCGCCCGCGAACGCCGCGCCGCCCGAGCGAGCGATGCGCGCCGGCGGCTCGGGAGGCGGGCAGCGGCGCGAGGGGCCTGGTCGCCGGGTGTTCAGCGGACGGTACGGAAGAAGGCGCGCACCTCGTCCACGAACAAGTCGGGGACCTCAAGCGCGGCGAAGTGC
This sequence comes from Streptosporangium sp. NPDC023825, assembly GCF_040639575.1. Lineage (NCBI taxonomy): Bacteria > Bacillati > Actinomycetota > Actinomycetes > Streptosporangiales > Streptosporangiaceae > Streptosporangium > Streptosporangium sp. NPDC023825. The sequence goes on from NZ_JBFAAE010000038.1 coordinate 40,636, forward strand.
CCGCCGCGGTCGTATTCGGTCCAGCGGGTGATGTTGTTGAACGGTTCGGCGAAGGGACGGATCGCGATGTCCTCGGCGAAACCGGCCACACCGGTGGGCACCTGGGAAGGCGTGGGCCAGTTGCCGGTGTGCACGGACTCGTAGTACATCTGGGCCGAGGACGTGCCGGTGTTGGTCAGCCAGTAGATCATCGCGTGGGTGATGACGTGGTCGGCTCCGATCGAGCCCGCGGGGTGGGCCCAGTCGTGGAACTTCTCGCCGATCCAGGCGAGCTGGCCGACCGGGGAGTCGGCCAGGCCGAAGCCGAGCGTGTGCGGGCGGGTGGCCTGGATCTGGAAGTAGCCGTTGCCGTCGGAGAGGAATCGGTTCATCCGGTCGAGCCTGGCCTGCTCGGCGTCGGTGAGCACCGTGTCCGCGGGCACGTCGCCGAGCGGGATGAACCCGACGGTGGCCGCGTTGACGTGCACGCCGGCGACGTGTTCGGGGTCCACCCGTCCGAGGTCGGGCGCGATGATCGCGCCGAAGTCGCCGCCTTGTGCCCCGTACCTGTCGTAGCCGAGCCGGGACATCAGCTCGGCGTAGGCGGTGGCGATGCGGCGCGAGTCCCAGCCCGCCGCGGCCGGCCCGGTGAACCCGAAGTTCGGGTGCGAGGGGATCACGAGGTGGAAGGCGTCGGCCGGGTCGTCGGGGTCGGTCAGCGGGTCGATCACGTCCAGGAATTCCGCGATCGACCCGGGCCAGCCGTGCGAGACGATCAGCGGGAACGCCTGCGGGTGGGGTGAGCGGACGTGCAGGAAGTGCAGGTCCAGCCCGTCGATCCGGGTGGTGAACTGCGGGTGCCGGTTGAGCCGCTTCTCCGTCGCGCGCCAGTCGTATGTCGTGGTCCAGTACTCGGTCAGCTCCTTCAGGTGATCCAGCGGCACACCCCGGCTCCAGCCGACGTCCGGAATCTGGCCGGGCCAGCGCACGGAGGACAGGCGCCGCTGCAGGTCGTCCAGCTCGGATTGCGGGATGTGGATCTGGAACGGCTTGACGTCGCTGTTCAACACACGACTCCTCCATGTCGGCACGAGGCGCTCGGCCGCGTGCGTGGGGTGGTGCCCTGGCTGGGCGTGTTCACGTCGCAGGGCCCGGTCACGGGACCGCCCGAAGACCCACGAGCCGGTATCGCGGGCGAAGGATCCGCCGGCACCGCGCCGTCCGGCGTCCGCTCCGGTCAGCGGCGGCCACTGAGACAAGCATGCCAGCCAAGGAGGTCAGTTACTGTCCTCATTGCGATGCACAATGGCGGCATGCTCGAAACGTCCGCCCGGTTGCTCCGGTTGTTGTCGTTGTTGCAACAGCGCCGGGACTGGACCGGTCCGCAGCTGGCCGAGCGGCTGGGGGTGACGGTGCGCACCGTGCGCCGTGACGTCGATCGGCTGCGCGAGCTCGGCTATCCGGTGCACGCCACGATCGGGAACATCGGCGGGTACCGGCTGGGCGCCGGGGCCGCCATGCCGCCGCTGCTGCTCGACGACGAGGAGGCCGTCGCGGTCGCGGTGGGGTTGCGCACCGCGGTCAACGCCGCGGTGGCCGGGATCGAGGAGACGTCGGTGCGTGTTCTGGCGAAACTGGAACAGATCCTGCCTCCCCGGCTGCGATACCGGGTCTCGACGCTGGACGCGGCCATCGTGGCCCAGCACCGGCCGGGCGCGGTCGTCTCGGCCGAGGCGCTGGCCACGATCGCCGCGGCCTGCCGCGACCATCGGCGGCTGCGCATGGACTACCGCGGCCATGACGGCACCGAGAGCACCCGCACGGTCGAGCCGCACAAGCTCGTCCACGCCGGGCGCCGCTGGTACCTGGTGGCCTACGACCTCGGCCGGGCGGACTGGCGGACCTTCCGGGTCGACCGGCTGCGGCCCCGGACCCCGGCCGGCGCCCGGTTCAGCCCCCGCGAGCCGCCCGCCGACGACATCGGCGAGTACGCGTCCTGGGCCGTGGGCGTCGGCCGGTATCGCCACCGGGCGCGGTTCACCATGTACGCCCCGGCGGCACGGGTGGCCGAACGGGTATCGGCCGAAACAGGGGTGATCGAAGCGGTCGACGAGCGCAGCTGCACTCTGTGGGTCGGCTCGAACTCCCTCGACGGGCTCGCCCTGCACGTGACCCTGCTCGGCTTCGACTTCACCGTCCACGAACCGGCCGAGCTCGTCGAGCGCTTCGGAACGCTGCACGCGCGCATCGGCCACGCGCTCGGCCCACCTGCCGGATGAGCGATCCCCACGCCCGCCCCCGCACCCGCACGGCTGTCCTGCCGCCGCGCCGCCGAACTCTTCGAGGCCACCACCGCACAGCCGGCCGGCGACGGCCAGGTTGACGCCGAGGGCGATCAACGCGGTTCCGGTGAGCCCGTCCACGGTCTCGCGTACGACCGGCTTGGCGAACAGCCGGCGCAGTGCCCCCACGATGTTGGCCACCGGGAGGAACCACAGGACGGTCCCCGCCACCGCGATAGGTGGACGGGCTGGTGTGGTGGTGGTCGGGTGTGAACGCCGTGGTGGCGGGGTGAGATCGTGGAGGTGGATCGTCTGTCGGCGGGCGGCAATCAGCCGAACCGCCAGCCGAGCAGGTTCCAGTGCAGGCAGAACCAGACGAGGGCCAGCATTCCGGCCAGCAGGGTCACCTGGTGACCGCGGGCCAGGATGCCGACGGGCCCGTGTCTCCAGCCGATCACGGTGGTCGCGATCGCGGCGACGGTGAGGGCAAGGAACAGCGGGGGAAGCAGCAGCAGGGCCCGGAGGGTCGCCGGCGCGCCGTACAGGATGCTCGTGTCGCCGGTCAGAGTCAGCGCGAACATGACGACGAACGCCAGCCCGACGGCGCCGGCCAGGCCGGCGAGGAGGCGGCCGGCGCGCCAGGCGCGAGGCGTTCGAGCGGGGCGTCTCCGCAGTCGCCGGAGCGCGGCGGCCGACGGCAGGCCGAGTACGGCCGTCAGGGCGGTGACGACGAACACCAGGACGACGATGAGGTTGGCCGGAGGGGTGTCCCACCAGGGGAGGAGTTCGTAGGCGGGCCCGTCGGTGGCCGCGTACGTGACGCCGGCGCCGTTCGTGACGAACGCCAGCCGCTGGGAACCGCCGTCCTGCTGGTAGAGCCCTGGCGCCAGGGGGCTCCACGTCATGCCCTTGAAGGCGAGTTTCCCGCCGTCCTCGACCCGCAGCCGGGAGGAGCCGGTGAGGGTGAGCACCTTCTCGATGGTCGACTCGACGGTGCGGGCCGGCTTGTAGAAGCCCGCCACGGGCGTGGCCGCCTTGCCGGGCGGGGCGGAGGGCGCGGCGCGCTCGCCGGGGAGGAAACGATTGAAGAAGGCGGGTATGAGCTCGGTGACGGTATCGATGCCGCCCATGCCGTTGGTGGAGACGAACAGGCCGATGTCGGCGCCGGGCACCAGCAGGAGCGCGCTCTGGAAGCCTTCCCAGCTGCCGTCGTGCATGATCACGCGATGCCCGTTGACGGTCTGCTCCTTGAACCCGTGGGCGTACCCGTCGATGCGGGGGTCGGCGGCGAAGGACCGCTGGTGCATGAGGCGGGCGGTGGGCTCGTCGAGGATGGGCCCGTTCTCCAGGTGGGCGATCATGAAGCGGGCCATGTCGTCCGCGGTGGCGCTGATCGATCCGTCGGGCGGGAGGTTGTCGAAGACGAAGGGCTTGCGCTGGTACATCCCGTCTTCGTAGTCATAGCTGCGTGCCTGGCCCGCGGCCAGGCGGGCGGGGACCGGCTCGGAGGCCGTGCTGTGCCGCATGCCGAGCGGGTCCAGGATGTGGTCCTGTACGTACTGGTCGTAGGGCTGCCCGCTCACCTGCGACACGATGTGCCCGGCCAGCGCCGCGCCATAGTTCGAATAGGACGACACCTCTCCGGGCGGGCGTATCCGCGCCGGCATGCGCTCTGCGAGATACGTGCCCAGAGGCGGCACGTCGGCCTTGCGCCGCGCGCCCACGCCGAGGGTGCGGTCCTCGAACCCTGCGGTGTGGTCCATCAGCTGCGCCAGCGTGACCGGCTGGGGGTACGTCGCGGGGACGCGGAATGTGGTGAGGTAGCGGTTCACGTCCGCGTGCAGGTCGAGCCTGCCCCGCTGCACCTGTTGCAGCACCGCGGTCCAGGTGAACAGTTTGGTGATCGAGGCGATCCGCACCAACGAGGTGCCCGGGTCGAACGGCGTCCCGTTCTCGCGGTCGGCCAGGCCGTACCCCTTGCTGAAGAGGGTTTTCCCGGCGCCCACCACCGAGACCACCGCGCCCGGCACGTGGTTGGCCTCCAGCCCTCTCGGCATGGCGGCGTCGAAGAAGTCCGCCAGCTGACGGGTGTCCGGAACGCGCGTCGAGGCCGCCGCCGTGGCAGGCGGCCAGACGGCCACCAGCGACAGCGCGGCGATGAGCAGCAGGCGGGGAAGGGCGACTGGCCACACGGCGTGACTCCTGACGTTGTCGGGAGCATCAACGGTGCCGCCGGCGAGGGCGCGGCTGCATCGCCATCACAGCCATGGTCGCATCACACTAAAGTCGGAGATTTTCGGACGGAAGGCATCGACGTTCGTAGGAGGTGACGCGCCGCCGTCCTGGCTACGCTGGGCCGATGGTGACGTACCGGAACGCGCTGCGGCGGGTCGTCACACTCGGCCCGCGCGCGATCAGCGCGGCCTCCGTGGCGTTCTGCCTGTTCCTGGCCATTCTGGCGGTCAGGGTGCCGTGGGCGCCGCTGCCGCGCGTGGTCATCGCGGCCGCCGGGCTGCTCGCCACGGGTGCCGTGTGGTTCCGCGATCGGTGGCCGACCGCGGTCACCGCCATCGGGGCGGGTGCGTACGCGCTGTCGGGCAACCCCGGGCCGCTGCTGATCGGCCTGTTCTCCGGTGCGGGGGCGCGGCTGGGCCCGCGGTTCGCGGCGCTGGCGGCGATCGGCGTGGCGGGATTCCTGGCACAGCAGTGGGTCGACGACGGCAGGTTCAGCACGGACGCGCTCCTCTCCGCGATGGCCGCCACCGCCGCCGTGCTGGTGGCCGGCGGGTACACCGCCACCCGCCGCGAACTCACCAGATCACTGCGGGAACGCGCGGAGCGCGCCGAGACCGAACAACACCTGCGCGACGAACAGGCGAAGGCCGCCGAGCGCGGCCGGATCGCACGGGAGATGCACGACGTGCTCGCGCACAAGGTCACCCTCATCTCGCTGCACGCCGGCGGGCTGGAGGTCAACCCCGGCGTGGAACCGGCACGGATCGAGCGGGAGGCGGCGCTGATCCGGGTCACCGCGCAGGAGGCCCTCGAAGAGCTACGGAAGATCGTGGGCGTATTGCGGGCCGGACATGACGACGGGTTTCCCGACCTGCGGCGATTGGTGGAGTCCTGGACGTCGGCCGGCAACGCCGTCACGCTGCACGGCGACCTCGGCACGTTGCCGGTGGCGACCGCCCGGGCCGCCTATCGGCTCGTACAGGAAGGGCTGACCAACGCGCACAAGCACGCCGCCGGAGCACCCGTCACCGTCTCCGTGACCGGGAGCCCGCAGGACGGCGTCACGATCACGGTCGTCAACGGGCGATCGCTCCGGCCCGCCGCGCGTCCTTCCGGCGCCCGGGCCGGTCTCGTGGGCCTGGCGGAACGTTTCCGGCTGATCGGCGGAACGGTACGCGGCGCGCCCGGCGATGCGGGAGGCTGGCGTCTCGAGGGCCGGTTGCCGTGGGACGCATCCGCGAGGGACACACATGATCAGGACGCTGCTGGTGGATGACGAATCGCTGATCCGCGCCGGACTGCGGTTCATCCTCGAATCCGCGCCCGACGTGGAGGTCGTGGGGGAGGCCGCGGACGGGGACGAGGCGGTCGACGCCGTGCACCGCCTGCGGCCGGACGTCATCCTGATGGACATCAAGATGCCGCGGACCGACGGCCTCGCCGCCACCGAGGCCATCCGCCGGCTCGCCGGTGCGCCCGCGGTCGTGATCCTCACCACGTTCGACAGCGACGAGCACGTCTTCACCGCCCTGGAGGCCGGGGCCTGCGGATTCCTCCTCAAGGACACCTCGCCGCACGATCTGATCCGTGCCGTACGCCTCGCGCGCAGCGGTGACGCGATGCTGTCCCCGCGGGTGACCCGGCGGTTGATCCACCGGGTCACCACCGACGTGCCCGTCCGGCGTCGCCGTGACGCCCTCGCCCGGCTGGAAACCCTCACCGGCCGCGAGCGGGAGGTGCTCATCGAGGTGGGGCTCGGCCGCTCCAACACCGAGATCGCGGCCAGCCTGCACATGAGCGAGGCAACCGTCAAAAGCCACGTATCCCACCTGTTCGACAAGCTCGCCGTCACCAACCGGGTACAGGTGGCCATCGCCGCCTACCGCGCCGGCCTGGTGGACTGAGCACTTCCGTCGTCGCGTCCGCCGTGATTCTTCTCCTCGGGCCTGATGCGGGCCTGCCTCCGGAACAGGGCCCGACATGGTCGCGCCGCCTGGACGGTGCCTCAGCGCCGCCACAGGAGGATCGCGGCCTCGATCGCCGAGCGGTGGTAGGGCGGCAGGTCATCGCCGCTCCAGTAGACCTCGACCTGGGGATCGCTCTCGCCCATCTGTGCCGCCTCCTTCTGCCCCTCCAGCGCCAGTTCCCAGGCGGGCACGCCCGGATCCACCTCGACCAGATAGACCCGCCGCCTCTCCCCGGAACCGTCGCGCCAGGCGCGCCGCACCGCGACGACGCCCGCGTTCTCGCTCAGCGCGTCCACCACAAGATGGTCGGTGAGGTCGAACAGGTCGTCCTCCAGGTCGGCGACCTCGCCGGGGACGCCGTCCGTCAGGTCGAGCCCGGCGGGCACGCGCGCCGGCCGGGCCGAGTCGGGAGAGAAGATGTGGCCGGTCGCGGGGGTGGTGGTGGTGAGCGTGATCTCGTCGGCCGCCGTCGGCTCGCCCTCCAGGCCGAGCGCCACGAACACCTCGCGCAGAACCCCGACCTCCTGAGCCGTCAGCCCGACCCCGGCCTCCGCCGCGGCGATCGTCACCGTGTCGGGCAGGTAGGCCAGGTCGCCCTCGGCCAGCATGGTGCGGGCCCGAGTGATCAGCTCGTCCGGAAGCTGGCCTGCCAGGCGCAGCAACAGGCGGTGCACACCCCCGTAGAGCCGCCATGCCCTGTCGTCCAGCTCAGCCCATCCGGCGCTCACGTCAGCCTTCCTCCATCACGATGATCTCGTACGAGCGTGGCACCTCTGGGATGACGCCGCGCTCGACCATGTCCGCCGCGAGCCGGTCCACCTCGTCGCGCAGGCTCGCGACCAGCTCCGGGTCGTTCCTCCGGCGCACGCGCGAATGCGGCGGGAAGACGGCCTCCTGGTCCTCGGTGAAGGAGGAGAAGATCGAGATGTCCTTGGCCTGCTGCCCGGTGAGCTGGTAGGCCACGAGGATCTTGCGCTCGCCGGCCGGGTTCTCGACCATGAACCTGATCGCCACCTCCAGCAGCTTGCTCACGCTGAGGAACTCGCGAGCCGTTCCGTACGGATGCAACCTGGAGCCGTAGATCGGCGAGTGCACCGGCGTCATCCAGTCCCCACGGTATGCCTGCACGGGCCTCTCGGGCGAGCCGACCCCCGGAAGCTGCGCCATCGCGTCGTGCACCATGTCGGCGTGCCAGCGCATCTCATCCCAAAGGCGCGGCATGACCTGGCCGAGGTGCTCCTTGAGCGCCTTCCACGACTCGTTCCCGTCCCGCCGGGCCTGCCTGAGGTCCTTCCCGGCCTGCCTGGCGTCGTCCTTGCGGCCCTCGTCCCGCGCTTCGGCGAAGCGCTGTTTGGCCTCTTCGGTACGGCGGGCCGCGTCGACGTAGGAGTCGGCCAACGCGCTCAGCGGCGATCTGGAGTCCAGGTGACCGTCACCCATGTGCAGCAGCGGCCGCAGGGCCATCGGCAGCGGCAGGGCCTTGGTGTTCGCGGCGAGATTGTCCAGGTAGTTGCCGACGAGCTGGTGGACCTTGTCCACCATACGGTTCTGGACCATCGACTCCGACACCCCGCCGGTCCAGAGCTGGGTGCGCGTCACGTTGTTGATCAGGTAGTGGCTGTGCCTGGTGTAGACGGTCAGCGCCATCACGTGTGCGGGTGACAGCCGCTCGCCCAGCGCCCGCACCTGGGCCGGGTCGCTCGGGTCGATGCCCGAGCGGTCCAGCCAGCCGGCGAGATCCGGATCGGTGACCCGGCCGGTTTCGAACTGCGGCCAGAAACGGTCGACGGTCCCGCCCACCTTGGGATGCTGCGTCTCGGAGAAACCTGCCGGGTCCCTGGCATTCGCGGCATATCTGGACTCGTGCGGGAACATGCCGTCGGGCAGGATCTCTCGCCGCAGCGTGGCGAGGTCTATGCCGGGCAGGCTCCGGTAGAAGTCCACCACGTTGGGCCGGGAGCCGGGCTCCAGCCTCATCCCGCCCACGTCTGCGATCTGCGCGCCTCTGGCGATCTCGAACAGGGAATGGTCCCGGCCCGGCAGCATCCATCCCATGAGTGCGCCCAGGAAGTGCTCGGTCGTGCTGGGGCCGAGGTTGAGGAACTTGACGGCGGTGAGCATCTTGGCGGTGGTTCCGGAGACCCCGTCGATCACGGGGAAGCCTTCGGCGGTGATCTTCCTGGCCCACCGGCTTCCTGTTGTGTCGTGCATGGTCACGCCCTCCCGCCAGGGCAGCGGCGTGTCCGGGGCGAGCCGCCCGTGGACGTTCTCCTCCACGAACGCCCGCTCGAACCTGCCCAACGGCGCTCCCAGCCGGTCGTAGTGACGGGGGGTCGTGTTGAGGCCGAGCTCCTGGATATGTTCTTCCGTACGTTCATGCCGACTGAACTGGCTCTGGATGATCTCGGCCACATCCCTGGCCCCGCGCTCGGAGAGCATGCCGACGTTTCCCGTGCCGAACGGATCGCGGTTGAAGGTGTACATGTTCGGCATGAACCTGGCCTCCAGCCGCCCGAGCAGCGGGCGGTGCAGCCGCTCGTCGAGCTGGTGCTGCGCCCGCCGCACCTCGCCGATGTCGAGACCGACCTCGCGTGCCCGGCCCCAGCCCCCGTTGTCCATGATGTCGAGCAGGGCGTTGCCGAAGATGAGCGGATTGGCGCGGTTGTAGTAGGCGCCGTTGTAGAAGGCCGTCACCAACTCGCGCAGGTTCCCGTGTGCGAGCAGGTCGTCCACGGTCACGCCGGAGCGGGTGCCCACCTGACCGGCGCTGGCCGCGTCATCCTTGAAGAAGACGCTCTCGACACGGCGGACGAAGGCCTCACGGCTCTCGCCGGGCTGTCTTGAGGTGAGGCCCAGGAGGACGTCCCGCAGTTTGCCCAGTGCGGCGCGGGCGGCGTCCACGGTCTTCGAGTCGTTGAAGTAGTACGCGCCCAGGCTCTGCTCGAACCTCGTGGCCTCAGCCGTCCAGCGGGGGTCGTTGTAGAAGCGCTGGAAGTCGAACGGGACCCGCGACGACGTACTGTTCCCCGAACCGGGCCCGCCTTGGGGCGGCCTGGCCGAGAGCTCGCCCGGGCGGGGCGGCGGCGGTGTGCCATCGGTCGCCTGTCCGGCTCCGCCCGGCGTCTGGGGCGACGGGCCGGTGTCGCCGGAGTCGGGGACGTGGTGGTTGAGCAGCCGCTCGATCCTGCTCATGGGAGGCGTCTCCCCGGACGCCCCCTGCCGCGCCGGTACGCCCGGCTCGGCTCCGCCGCCACGTCCCGCCGTGTCGGCGGGCGAGCTCCCGGGCCCACGCTCACCCGTCGGCTGCGCCAAGCCACTCCCTGTCCGCTCCGGCGCCTGATGTGGTGTGCCTCCGACCGGACGCTCCGGCGTCTGATGCGGAGGCGCCCCACCTCCTGTCCGTTCCGGTACCTGATGTGGTGTGCCTCCGACCGGACGCTCCGGTACCTGATGCGGTGTGCCGCCCTGTGTCGTGCGGTTGGGCGCGCTGCCGGACGCCCGCTCGCCCGGTTGGCGGGGTGCGCCATCGGCCCCGTGGTCCGGCGTGCCGCGGACCACGGGATGCGTGCCTTGCTCGGGCGTCCGAGGGCGCGGTGCCGCCTCCGCAGGGTGCACGGACATCGGGTGCTGCTGCACCGCGGCCTGCTTCTGGGCTTCTCCCGCCGGCCCCTGCGCCTGCCGATCCGGTACGTCGTGCGAGGCGAGGTCCCGGCGGGCGGGCTCAGGTCCGGTGGTGGGTCCGGCCGCGGACGCGGTATCGGTCGCCTGACTCAGCGTGGTGCCGCGATCCGGATCGGTTCCGGGCTCCACGCGCGCTCCGACCTGCTGATGGGGCACCGGATCCGCGTTGCTCCGGGTGACTGGATCCGCGTTGCTCTGGATGACCGGGTCCGCACTGTTCCGGGTGACTGGATTCGCGTTGCTCTGGGTGACCGGGTCCGCACTGTTCCGGGTGACTGGATCCGTGTTGCTCTGGGTGACCGGGTCCGCACTGTTCCGGGTGACTGGATCCGTGTTGCTCTGGGTGACCGGGTCCGTGTTGCTCTGGGTGACCGGATCCGAGGTCAGACGCGGATCGGTGTCCAGGAGTGAGACGGGGTCCGGGCCGGGGTGGGGACCGTTGTGCGGGTCGGGGAACGGGTCGCCGTTGGGAAACGACGTGTCGCCGCCGCGGGTCGGCAGGGTGGGGGTCAGGTGCTGACCGTCCGCGCCGAGCGCGCTGGAGGTGATGCCCTTGGCCAGAAGGTCCCAGCTGAAGTTGCCCTGCGCCAGCATGGTCCCGGCCGTGGTGATGCCACCGGTCACCGCGTACTGGGCGGCCTGCCCGTAGACAGAGGAGCTGGCGGCCGCCAGCAGCCGCTCGGCCGTGGCCATCTCCGCCCTGGTCAGCCCCGCGCGCAGGGCGGGCGTGGCCAGCCGGGTGAGCCCGCCGCTCAGCAGCCCCATGAGCCCGCCCATCGCGCCGCCGCTGAGCGCGGACACCCCAAGCTGCCGTACGTCGAACTCGTCCCTGCGTCCTTGCGCCATCTGCGTGAGCTGGATGCCGGCGTCCATACCGGCCACGATTCCGGCGAACAGCGCAATGTTGAGCAGCGTCCGCTTGGCGATCTGCGCGACTGCCAGGCGGGCGAGCTGCACGCGGGGCGGGATGAGGGCCAGGCTCGCCCCGCCACTGGCGTAAGCGGCCGCTATCAGGTAAGCAATCTGCACGATCAGTAGCCAGACGGTGACCTCGATCATGTACTTGGCGTACTGGATCTGCACGCCCACGCCGTTGAGCGCGACGGCAGTGTTGATCAGCCGGTTGACCAGATCGGCGACCTGCTGACCGGCCATCTTGTTGACGCGCTCGGCGAAGGCGAGGTGGGCGGCGCCGTCCCACTCAGAGCCGATCTTGTCCGCGGTCCACGGCTGGTCGGCGGCAGTGCCCTCGACGATACGGTGCGCGGCGGTCACGCACGCGTCGGCGAGCCGGAAACAGCCGGTCTCGTCGCCCTCCGGCCAGTCCATGCCGACGACCCAGCCGACGTACGGCTTGGCCCAGTCGGGCACCAGTAACCCGTCGAACCCCATGGACGACGATCAGGAGCCGGAGGCCCAGGGCTGATCAGCCCGCTCGTAGTTGCCGGCGGCGGTGTGCAGGCCGGAGATCGTGCCTTCCAAGTTGGCGATGTAGGCCTGCAGGTCCGAGAAAATGCGTTCCTCTATCCCCGGCAGCTTCTTGGCCAACTCGGCTCCATACTCGTCGTTGCCCAGTGTGTTCCTGTCGCGGTCGAAGGCCGCCTGCAGGTCGTCGCGCACCTGCGTCATGTCGACGCGCTGCTCGTCATAGACGTGGGCTTGCCGGCGCAGCACATCACGGCGGACGTGGTAGCCGCCGGAGGATCCGCTCATGCGTCTGGATCCACGAAGGGAGGCAGGAACGCGTCGAGCGTGACGTTCTCGCCGAAGACCTGGTCGTAGCGAAGCTCGTCGGGCATGAGCGGCTCCAGCAGGCGCCGGCGTTGCTCCGAGACGGCCGCCGTGGCACGGTTGATCTGCTCCATGATGGCGTCGGCCAGCTCGGTGGCGGAGAGCTTGCGGTAAACGCGCGCGTTCAGCTCGATGTTTCGGACCTGGCCCTGAGGCCCCACGGTCACGCTGATCAGCCCGTCGGAGGAGCCCATCGTGGACTCGATCGAGTTGAGCGCTTCATACGCCTCGCGCACGCGCTCGACCTGCTGGTTGACCTGGCCGGCCAGTTCTTCGACGGTCGTTTGGAGCGCATCCGTCATTCGACTGCTTTCTGCCTCATGAAGGAAAGATTAACATCACATTATTCAGGATTGGGGTCTAAGTAGTAATAGCGGACAATCCAACAGGGGTCGCTGGCAAGCGTCGACGTGAGGCACCCGCGCAAGGTCGGCGGCGTCCTCAGGCCGGCCCGCCGTATCCACCGGCCGGCACACCGCTCCGGCATCCACCGCACTCGCTCCACCTCGGCGTCGGCGCCCGCGCCGGAGAGGGGGTCCGGGGAGATCCGCGCCAGATGGATGGAACCCGCGCTGAGCGGATGGCACGGGCGGCGGCGGCCGTCGTACCTTTTCACCAGGCGCCGCTCGACCGTTTCCCCGCTTCCCCGAAGCCTCCTCAAGGCTTCCCGAAGCTTTCCGACCCTCTTCGAAAGGACACGTCACCATGCGCAGAATCCTCGTCGTCGGCGCCGGTCAGGCGGGCCTGCACCTCGCCCTCGGCCTGCTGCGGAACGGCTACGACGTCACCGTCGTCTCCAACCGGACCCCGGAGGACATCCGTGGCGGCCGGGTCATGTCCAGCCAGGCCATGTTCGGCACCGCACTCGGCCACGAGCGTGACCTCGGCCTGGACCTGTGGGCGGACGGCTGCCCGCCGATCGACGGGATCCAGTTCGCGGTGGCCGGGCCCGACGGCGACCCGGCGATCCGCTGGGCCGCCCGGCTCGACGCCCCCGCCCGCTCGGTCGACCAGCGGTTGAAGATGCCCGCCTGGATGGCCGAGGTGGAGCGGCTCGGCGGGAAGATCGTCATCCACGACGCCACCGTGGAGGACCTGGAGGACTACGCCGCCCAGTACGACCTGGTCCTGGTCGCGGCGGGCAAGGGGCCGATCGCCTCGCTCTTCGAGCGGGACGCGCCGCGCTCGCCGTACCGCGCCCCGCAGCGGGCCCTCGCCCTCACCTACGTCAACGGCCTCGCGCCGCGGCCCGACTACTCCGCGGTGTGCTTCAACGTGATTCCCGGGGTCGGCGAGTACTTCGTGTTCCCCGCGCTCACCGTCACCGGCCCCTGCGAGATCATGGTGTTCGAGGGCGTCCCCGGCGGGCCGATGGACTGCTGGGCGGATGCCCGCACCCCCGCCGAGCACCTGGCCATGAGCAGGCGGATCCTGGAGACCTTCCTGCCGTGGGAGGCCGAGCGCGCCGCGGGCGTCGAGCTCACCGACGAGGGCGGCGTCCTGTCCGGCCGCTTCACCCCGGTCGTGCGCAGGCCGGTGGCGACGCTCCCGTCGGGCGCCCAGGTCCTGGGCGTGGCGGACGTGGTCGTGCTCAACGACCCCATCACCGGGCAGGGCTCCAACAACGCCGCCAAGTGCGCGGCCTCCTACCTGTCCGACATCCTCGAGCGCGGCGAGCGGCCGTACGACGCGGCGTGGATGGAGCGGGTCTTCGAGCGCTACTGGCTGGACGCCCGGCACGTCACCACCTGGACGAACGCGCTCCTCGCGCCCCCGCCGCCGCACGTGCTGGAGATCCTCGGCGCCGCGGGCGGGCTGCCCGAGGTGGCCTCCCGCTTCGTCAACGGCTTCGACGACCCGTCCGACTACGCCGGCTGGTTCCTGGACCCGGCCGGCGCGGCCGAGTACCTGGCCCGGGCCGGGAAGTGAGGGGCCGTCATGAGATCCCTGCGCGACGCCCTCGGGCAGTTCGCCACCGGGGTGGCGGTGGTCACCGCCGCCACCCCGCGGGGTGACCGGCTGGGCGTGACCGTCAACTCCTTCACCTCCGTCTCGCTCGACCCGCCGCTGGTCCTGTGGTGCCTGTCCCGGCGGGCCCCCAGCGCGCCGGCCTTCGCCGAGGCCGGGCGGTTCGCGGTCAACGTCCTGGCCGCCGGCCAGGAGCACCTGTCGCGGCGGTTCGCCACGCCGCTGCCCGACAAGTTCGCCGGGGTGGAGACCCGTCTCGCCCCGGGCGGGGTGCCGGTGCTCGCCGGGACCGTCGCCCACTTCGCCTGCCGCGCGGTGGCCACGTACGACGGGGGCGACCATCTGATCTTCGTCGGGGAGGTCGAGCACTTCCGGCGGGAGGAGGGCGAGCCGCTGGTCTTCCACTCGGGGAACTACCGGGCCTTCTCCGCGCCGGACCGCGAGATGGCGCTCTGCGAACCCGCCAGGTGATTAGAGCAGGTGGGAAGGGGTAGGGCCCCGAAGGTGACACGGGGGAGAGGGATCTCCCGCTGGCCGGTGATCCGGCAGCTCATGGGAGAGGACGCCAGGGGCGACGCCGCGCGCTCGGCGCGCACCGGCGCGCTGCGGCCCCGCACCGAGGAGGCCGACGGCGTCGCGCGGTCGATCTGCCCGTACTGCGCGGTCGGCTGCGGCCAGCTGGTCTACGTCAAGGACGGCCGGGTCACCCAGATCGAGGGCGACCCGGACTCGCCCATCTCGCGCGGGCGCCTGTGCCCCAAGGGATCGGCGAGCAAGCAGCTGGTCACCCATCCCGGCCGGCAGACGCGCGTCCTCTACCGGCGGCCGCACGGCACCGACTGGGAGCCGCTCGACCTCGAGACGGCGATGGACATGATCGCCGACCGGGTGGTGCGGACCCGCCGGGAGACCTGGCAGCAGGAGTTCGAGGGCAGGACGGTCCGGCGCACCATGGGCATCGCGAGCCTGGGCGGGGCGACGCTGGACAACGAAGAGAACTACCTGATGAAGAAGCTCTACACCGCCCTCGGCGCGATCCAGGTGGAGAACCAGGCCCGTATTTGACACTCCTCCACCGTCCCCGGTCTGGGGGCCAGCTTCGGGCGTGGCGGTGCCACGGACTTCCAGCAGGATCTGGCCGAGTCCGACTGCATCGTCATCCAGGGCTCCAACATGGCCGAATGCCACCCGGTGGGGTTCCAGTGGGTGGTCGAGGCGAAGGCGCGCGGGGCGAAGGTGTTCCACATCGACCCGCGCTTCACCCGCACCAGCGCGATCGCCGACCGCCACCTGCCGATCCGCGCGGGAAGCGACATCGTGCTGCTCGGCGCGCTGATCAACCACGTGCTCGCCAACGAGCTGGACTTCCGCGAGTACGTGCTGGCCTACACCAACGCCTCGGCGATCATCTCCGAGGACTTCGGGGACACCGAGGACCTGGACGGGCTGTTCTCCGGCTTCGACCCCGAGACGCGCGCGTACGACCCGTCGAGCTGGGCGTACGAGGGCGGCGAGGGCGGCGAGGGCGGCGAGGGCGGCGAGGGCAGGGTGGAGGAGGCCGGCGCCGGCGGCGAGCACGGCGAGCACCTGGAGGGCGGAGCGCGGCACGCCGAGGTGGCGGGCGCCGAGCAGTACGGCTCCGGCGGCGCCGCCGCGCCGTCGAGGCCGCCCACGGACCCGACGCTGCGCCACCCGCGCTGCGTCTACCAGATCCTGCGGCGGCACTTCGCCCGCTACACCCCCGAGACGGTGGCGGAGCTGTGCGGCATCTCCCGGGAGAGCTTCGCCGAGCTGGCCGAGGCGATCACCGCGAACTCGGGCAGGGAGCGCACCACCGCCTGGGCGTACGCGGTCGGCTGGACCCAGCACACCGTGGGCGCCCAGTACATCCGCACGGCCTCGATCCTGCAGCTGCTGCTGGGCAACATCGGCCGCCCCGGCGGCGGCATCATGGCGCTGCGCGGCCACGCCAGCATCCAGGGCTCCACCGACATCCCCACCCTGTTCAACCTGCTGCCGGGATACCTGCCGATGCCGCACGCCCACCGGCACGAGGGACTCGACGACTACCTGGCCAAGGCCGGGGCCGACACCGGCTTCTGGGGCAGGAAGCGCTGCTACATGGTGAGCCTGCTCAAGGCGTGGTGGGGCGACGCCGCCACCGAGGAGAACGACTTCCGCTTCGAGCACCTGCCGCGCCTGACCGGCGACCACGGCCACTTCACCACGGTGATGGGACAGATCGACGGCACCGTGAAGGGCTACTTCGTGGTGGGGGAGAACCCGGCGGTCGGCTCCTCGGGCGGCCGGGCCCAGCGCCTGGGCCTGGCCAACCTCGACTGGCTGGTGGTGCGGGACCTGACCCTGGTGGAGACGGCCACGTTCTGGAAGGACGGCCCCGAACTGGAGACCGGGGAGACGCGCACCGAGGACATCGCCACCGAGGTGTTCTTCCTGCCCGCCGCGAGCCACGTGGAGAAGGAGGGCACCTTCACCAACACCCAGCGGCTGCTGCAGTGGCGGGAGAAGGCGCTGGAGCCGCCGGGCGACTGCCGCAGCGACCTGTCGTTCTACTACCACCTGGGCAAGCGGATCAGGCGGCGGATGACCGACGACGAGATCGACCGGCCGGTCCGCGAGCTGACCTGGGACTATCCCGAGGAGGGCGAGCACGCGGAACCGTCGGCGCGGGCCGTGCTGCGCGAGATCAACGGCACCGGCCCCGACGGGCGGGCCCTGTCGGCCTACACCGAGCTCAGGCCTGACGGCTCCACCCGGTGCGGCTGCTGGATCTACTGCGGGGTGTACGCCGACGAGGTCAACCAGGCGGCCCGGCGCAGGCCGGGGAGCGAGCAGAGCAGGGTCGCGCCCGAATGGGGCTGGGCCTGGCCCGCGAACCGGCGCCTCCTGTACAACCGGGCCTCCGCCGACCCCGAGGGCCGCCCGTGGAGCGAGCGCAAGGCCTACGTGTGGTGGGACCCCGACAAGGGGGTGAAGGGGGAGTGGACCGGTCTCGACGTGCCGGACTTCGAGAGGGACAAGCCGCCCGGCTACCTGCCGCCCGAGGGCGCCCTGGCCGAGGCCGCGCTGGCCGGGACCGACCCGTTCATCATGCAGCCCGACGGCAAGGGCTGGCTGTTCGCCCCGGCGGGCCTGGCGGACGGGCCGCTGCCCGCCCACTACGAGCCGCACGAGTCGCCGGTGCGCAACACGCTGTACGGGCAGCGGGCCAACCCGGCGCGCCGGACCTACCGGCGTCCTGAGAGTCCCTACAACCCGCCGGGCTCGCCGCGCTTCCCGTACGTGCTCACGACCTACCGGCTCACCGAGCATCACACCGCGGGGAGCATGAGCCGGCCGCTGGCCTACCTCGCCGAGCTGCAGCCGGCGCTGTTCTGCGAGGTGTCGACGGCGCTCGCCGCCGAGTTGGGGCTCGTCAACGGGGGCTGGGCGACGATCGTGACGTCCCGTTCCGCGATCGAGGCCCGTGTCCTGGTGACCGGGCGCGTCCGCCCGCTGCGCCTGCAGGGCAGGACGATCCACCAGATCGGCCTCCCCTACCACTGGGGCTGGGGCAGCGGCGGCCTGGTGACCGGCGACGCCGTCAACGACCTGATGCCCCTCGTGCTCGACCCGAACGTCTACATCCAGGAGAGCAAGGCCATGACCTGCGACCTGCGGCCCGGCAGGCGCCCCACGGGCAGGGCGCTGCTCGACCTGATCGAGGAGTACCGCGATGGCTGAGCGGATGGGGTTCTTCACCGACACGAGCATCTGCATCGGGTGCAAGGCCTGCGAGGTCGCCTGCAAGGAGTGGAACGACGTCCCCGACGACGGGTTCGTCTTCCGCGCCACCTCCTACGACAACACGGGCGGCCTCGGGGCCGACACCTGGCGTCACGTGGCCTTCATCGAGCAGCCGGGCGGCGGGGACGGCGGAGACGGGGGCGAGGGCGTCGAGGGGTGGCTGATGTCGTCGGACGTGTGCAAGCACTGCACGCACGCCGCCTGCCTGGACGTCTGCCCGACCGGGGCGCTGTTCCGCACCGAGTTCGGCACGGTGGTGGTGCAGGCCGACGTCTGCAACGGCTGCGGCTACTGCGTGCCCGCCTGCCCGTACGGCGTGATCGACCGCAGGGAGCGCGACGGCCGGGCGTTCAAGTGCACGATGTGCTACGACCGCCAGCTCGGCGGGCTGGAACCGGCCTGCGCCAAGGCCTGCCCCACCGACTCCATCCAGTTCGGGCCGCTGGACGAGCTGCGGGCCCGCGCCGGGGAACGGGTGGAACGGCTGCACGGCGAGGGCAGGCCGCAGGCCCGCCTGTACGGGGCGAGCCCCGAGGACGGCGTGGGCGGGGACGGGGCCTTCTTCCTGCTGCTCGACGAGCCCGAGGTGTACGGCCTGCCGCCCGACCCGGTGGTCACCACCAGGGATCTGCCGGCCATGTGGCGCTGGGCGGCGGGGGCGGCGCTCTCCATGGCCGGAGTGGTGGCGGTGTCCTTCCTGGGCGCGGGAAAGGGCCGGTGATGCGCGGGTACGGGATCCCTCCCGGCCGGGGTCTTCTCGCCGGGGGCGGGGAGATACCGGTGACGCGTCCGTTCGACGGCCGCGCGGGGGGACGGGAACAGGGGCGGGGGTGGTCGCGGTGAGGCGCGGCGAGGAGGCGATGGTGCCCGAGGCCGAGTTCCGCTCCTACTACGGGCAGCCGATCATCAAGGTCCCGATCTGGCACGAACCCCACATGCCGCTCTACCTCTACCTGGGCGGGACGTCCGGTGCCGCGTCGGTGATCTCCGCCGTGGCGACGGTCACCGGGCATGACCGGCTCGCGCTCACCGCCAGGGTCACCGCGGCCGCCGGCGCCGCGGCCGGTGCCGGTTTCCTGGTCGCCGAGCTCGGCAGGCCGGAGCGGTTCCTCAACATGCTGCGCGTGTTCAAGCCCACCTCGCCGATGAGCGTCGGCTCCTGGCTCCTGGCCGCCCACAGCGGCCTGACGGCCCTCGCGGCCGCCTCCGCGCTCGCCGCCCGGCCCGGCCCGCGGATTCCCGCCGGGTCCTTCCTCCGGGCCCCTGCCCGGTCCGGCCTGTGGGTCCCCGCCCGGTCCTTCTCTCGGATCCCCGTCCGGCCCGGCCCGCGGACCCCCGTCCTTCCGGTGAGGGGTGCCCGCGCCCTGGCCGCCCTCGGTGACGCGGCGGCCCTGGCGGCGGTGGTGACCGGGCCGCTGATGTCGACGTACACCGCCGTGCTCGTCGCCGACACCGCGGTGCCCGCCTGGCACGAGGCCCACCGCGAGCTGCCGTTCCTGTTCGCCGGGAGCGCGCTGGCCGGGGCGGGCGCCGTGGGCATGCTGGCCACCCCGCGCCGCGAGGCGGGCCCGGCCCGCGTCACCGCGATACTGGGCGCCGCCGTCGAGACGGTCGCGGGCGCGGTGATGGAGCACCGGCTCGGCCTGGTCGGCGAGCCGTACCGGCTGGGCAGGTCAGGCCGCCTGATGCGGACGGCCCGCGCCCTGACGGTGGGCGGCGCCCTGCTCGCCACGGTCGCCGGGCGCGACAGCGCCCTCGGCGCCCTCACCGCGCTGTCCGGCCTCGCCCTCACCGCCGGTGCCGTCTGCACCCGCTTCGGCGTCCTGGCCGCGGGCAAGGCCTCGGCCGCCGACCCGAAGTACACGGTGGTGCCCCAGCGGGAACGCCTGGAGGCGGGCAGGGCCGCCCGGGTCCCGGCGGGCGAGAAATCCTGAGCGACGTCGTCCTTTCCCGGTGTTCCCGTTCGTCGGGTCGGTGAAGAGGCACCATGGGGGCGGCCCCGCGAGGGGCCCCGAGAAGGAGGACGCGTGAAGTACATGCTGTTGATCTGCGGTGACGAGTCCGCGGCGGCCCACGCCATGGACGGTTGCGGCGGATGGTCGGAGGAGATGGAACGCCGCGGGGTGCTGCGGGGCGGCGCCGGGCTGCGGCCACCGGCCGACGCCACGACCGTGCGGGTGCGCGACGACGAGGTCCTGCTCTCCGACGGCCCGTTCGCCGAGACCAGGGAGCAGATGGGCGGATTCTGCATGATCGAGTGCGCCGATCTCGACGAGGCCATCGAGATCGCCTCGAAGCATCCGGCCTCCGGCTACGGCTCGATCGAGATCCGGCCGCTCCTGCCGTCGTGACCGGGCGCGGACTGACGGGGGCCGGCGTGACGGCGGAGGTCGAGGCGGCGGTGGCCCAGGCGTTCCGGGACGAGTGGGGTCAGGTCGTGGCGACCCTGATCCGGGTCACCGGCGACTGGGACCTCGCCGAGGAGTGCGCGCAGGACGCCTTCGCGCTGGCCCTGCGGCGCTGGCCCGAGGACGGGATTCCGCGCAGGCCCGGCGCGTGGCTCACCACGGTCGCGCGCAACCGGGCCGTCGACAGGTTGCGCCGCGAGGCGGTCGGCGCCGCCAAACTGCGAGAGGTGGCCGCCATGTCGTACGAACCCGGACCGGCGTGGGAGGACGACGGCGTGCCGGACGACCGGCTGCGGCTGATCTTCACCTGCTGCCATCCGGCGCTGGCCCTGGAGGCCCGGGTCGCGCTCACCCTGCGCACCCTGGCCGGGCTGAGCACCGCGGAGATCGCCAGGGCGTTCCTGGTCGGTGAGCAGACGATGTCCAAGCGGCTGCTGCGGGCCAAGCAGAAGATCCGGCACGCCGGGATCCCGTACCGGGTGCCGCCCGCGCACCTGCTGCCGGAGCGTGTGCCCGCCGTGCTGGGGGTGCTGTACCTGCTGTTCAGCGAGGGGTACTCGGCCACGGCGGGCGCCGACCTGCTGCGGCGCGACCTCAGCGCCGAGGCGATCCGGCTGGCCCGCGTCCTGACGGGGCTGATGCCCGACGAACCCGAGGCGGTGGGGCTGCTGGCGCTGATGCTGCTGCACGACGCCCGCAGCGCCACCCGGCTCGACGCGGCCGGTGACCTGGTCACCCTCGAGGAGCAGGACCGCGCCCTGTGGGACACCGCCGCGATCGGCGAAGGGGAGGAACTGCTCGGCCGCGCCCTGCGGCGCGGCCGCCCGGGCCCGTACCAGGTACAGGCCGCCATCGCCGCCTGCCACGCCACCGCGATCGACGCGGCCGGCACCGACTGGGCCCAGATCGCCGCGCTGTACGGGCAGCTCGCGCGGTTCACGCCGTCCGCGGTGGTGGAGCTGAACCGGGCGGTGGCGGTGGGGATGGCCGCGGGACCGGCCGCGGGGCTGGAACTGGTGGAGGCGCTGCGGGAGTCGGGGGCGCTGGCCGGGTACCACCTGCTGCCGGCGACCCGGGCCGACCTGCTGCGCCGCCTGGGCCGTGCCGCCGAGGCCGCGGCCGCCTACCGCGAGGCGCTGGAGCTGGCCGCGACCGACACCGAACGCCGCTACCTCGGCCGCCGGCTCGCCGAGGTCGCCGATCCGTAGCGCCGGGGTGTCCGTCGGAGCCGGGCCCGTTCGTCGGTAGGGCGAGCACCTTCCCGGAACTCCCGGGAATCTGGAGAAGAGGACACCGATGGACATACCAATGGATGCGGCGACGTCGTGCGACGCGGCCGGGAGCACGCGACCGGGGGAGCGGCGATGACGGGGACCACGGAGGGCGAGGTCAGGAGGGCGATCGCCGCCGAACGCCGTGACCTGGCGGACGTGCTCGCCGGCCTGCCGGAGCGCAGGTGGGACGAGCCGACCCTGTGCGCCGGGTGGCGGGTACGGGAGGTCGTGGCCCACATGACGATGCCGTTCCACTACTCGACCGCACGCTTCGTGATCGAGATGCTCAGGTCCCGGGGCAACTTCGCCAGGATGGCCGACCGGTGCGCCCGGCGCGACGCGGCCGCCCTGTCGTCCGGCGAGCTCGCCGCGCTGCTCAGGGACAACGCGGATTTCGCGTGGAAGCCGCCGGGGGGCGGATTCGAGGGCGCGCTGACCCACGAGGTGATCCACGGCCTGGACTTCACCCTGCCCCTGGGCCTGGACCGGCACGTCCCCGAGGATCGGCTGCGCATCGTCCTGGGAGGTTTCGAGGCGGAGAAGAGCCTGAAGTTCTTCGGGGTCGACATCCGGGGGATCGAGCTGCGCGCCGACGACGTCGACTGGTCCATCGGGAAGGGGACGCCGATGTACGGGGCCGCGCAGGATCTCATCCTGGTCCTGTGCGGCCGGAAGCTGCCGGAGGGGCGGCTGCGCGGCGAGCCGAGTCACCGGTTCGTCGCGTAGGGGCAGATCGCCACCCGGTCCGCCCCGGGCCGGTCTGGTCTGGCCCGTGTCCGGTCTGCCTCGGGCCCGGTCCGGCCTGGACTGAGCCGGCCTGGACTGAGCCGGCCCGGGGCAGGTCCGGACCAGGGCCGGTCAGCGCAGCCGCAGGACCCGGCCCTCGCGGGGAACGAGCTCGCCGACGACCGGTGCGCCGGGGATCTCGCCCGCCACGAGCAGGCCGCCGGAGGTCTGGGCGTCGGCGAGCAGCAGCAGGTCCTCCTCGCCGAGGCGGCCCGGGTCCAGGTGCGGCGCCACCCACGCCAGGTTGCGGCGGGTGCCGCCGCTGACGTAGCCGTCCCGCACGGCCTCGCGGGCCCCGGCCAGGTAGGGCACGGCCGCCACGTCGACCACCGCCGTGACGCCGCTCGCCCTGGCCAGCTTGTACAGGTGGCCGAGCAGGCCGAATCCGGTCACGTCCGTGGCGCACCCGGCGCCCGCGGCCAGCGCGGCCCGGGAGGCGTCGCGGTTCAGCGTGGTCATCGCGGCCACCGCCTGCGGGAAGACCTCACCGGTCGCCTTGTGCCGGGTGTTGAGCACGCCGACGCCGAGGGGCTTGGTCAGGGAGATCGGCAGGCCCGCCCGGCCGCCGTCGATGCGCAGCAGCCGCTCGGGATCGGCGAGCCCGGTGACGGCCATCCCGTACTTCGGCTCGGGGTCGTCGACGCTGTGGCCGCCCGCGACGTGGCAGCCCGCCGCCCGCGCCACCTCCAGGCCGCCGCGCAGCACCTCCCCGGCCAGCTCCATCGGCAGCACGTCCCGGGGCCAGCCGAGCAGGTTGACCGCCACCAGCGGCTCGCCGCCCACCGCGTACACGTCCGACAGGGCGTTGGCCGCCGCGATCCGCCCCCAGTCGCAGGCGTCGTCCACCACGGGGGTGAAGAAGTCGGCGGTGGCCACGATCGCCCGGCCGCCCTCGACGCGGACCACGGCGGCGTCGTCGCCGTCGTCCAGCCCGACGATCAGCTCGCCGTTGAAGCGCGGGGGCGGCCCGTCCGCTTTCTCCAGCAGTCCCGCCACGACGGCCTCCAGCTCACCGGGCGGGATCTTGCAGGCGCAGCCGCCCCCGTGCGCGTACCGGGTCAGCCGCACCGCGCCCCGCTCCGGGAGAGGGACGTCCCGCTCCGCGGTGGTGTCCGCCATACCGTGTCTCCCCTGGTGGATCCGCACGCCGCCGTCCGGCATGCCGCTCCGGTGCACGTACCCGCTCGCGAGTATGTTCTCCCTCGGAGGTGTATGGGCGCCTGGTGGCCCCCGCGGTCTTCAAAATCGTCGAGGCCGGGATTCTCGGCCTGGCGGGTTCGATTCCCGTCCGCCTCCGCCGTACGGAAATCGCCGGCATCGCGGGCGGAACGCCGCAAGTCGTTCGTGCATGGAACCCGTACGCAGGTGAATCCGGCGAAAAGCCCTTGAGGGAAACCCCACCACTGTCACAGGGGTGGTCACCGGCAAGCGCGACGACGGTACGTCCGTCGTTGTTGACCGGCGAATACCGAAGGCGAGACGCGCATCGGGAACCTGGACGCGGGAAAGCCCGCCGGTGAGCCCCTGCCGGGCTGGCGCTCGCGCTGGCCGGCACCACACCGGCCTCGGCCGCGACATGGGAACTGCGTGACTTCCGGCCGCAGATCTGCGTGACGTCGAGCGGCGGCCACCCCGGCACGTACTTCATAGCCGCGGTCGTCGGAACCTGGTCGACGACCGTCCAGATCGCACTGCAGAACCTGCCCCCCGGTGCGACCAGCATGGGCGGCACACCGATCGCTCCCGGATCCAACTATCCCGACCCCGACGACGGCTCGACGACGGTGAACGGCTTCGTCCATATATCGATCCCGCCGCTCCCGGTCGGGGTGTACACCACGCTGGTGACGGCCTCGGACGGTACGGAGACCCAGTCCTATCCCGTCACCATCAACGTGAAGCAGAGCTGCTACTAGCGGTCGGCGAGCATCGGGCCGGCGAGACGCCACCGCACCGACCGGCGTCGCGCGGCGTTTCGGCGGACGGGGTGCCCGTCGTGGCGGTGGCGCGTTCGGAGTCGTTGAAGCCCAGGTCCTCGGCCCGGCGGGTTCGATTCCCGTCCGCCTCGGCTTATGTTCGGAGAGTGGATCCACGCAGGCTGGTGCCGCGCACCGACGCCGTCCTCGCCGACCCGCGGCTGGTCGCGGCGGCCGGGCGGCTCGGGCGGGCGGTCGTCAAGGACGCCGTGGTGCGGGCGCAGCGGCGCGCGCGGCAGGGCGGGCTCGATCCCGGCCAGGTCGCGGACGCGGCCGTGGCGGAGCTCCCGCCGTACCCGGCGAGCCTGCGGCCGGTGATCAACATGACCGGGGTGCTGGTCCACACCAACCTGGGTCGCGCGCCCCTGTCGGCGGCGGCGGTGCGGGCCACGGCCGCCGCGGCGGGTCACACCGACGTGGAGTTCGACCTGGCCACCGGAGCCCGCGCCCGCCGGGGGCGGGGCGCGATGGACGCGCTCGCCCGGGCCGTGCCCGCCGCGGGAGACGTGCACGTGGTCAACAACAACGCCGCCGCGCTCGTGCTCGTGGCCACCGCGCTCGCCGCCGGGCGGGAGATCGTGATCAGCCGCGGCGAGCTGGTGGAGATCGGCGACGGATTCCGGATTCCCGACCTGCTCGTCTCCACCGGCGCCAGGCTGCGCGAGGTGGGCACCACCAACCGCACCTCCTACGCCGACTACCGGGCGGCCGTGGGGCCGGAGACGGGGTTCGTCCTGAAGGTGCACCCGTCGAACTTCCGGATCGAGGGCTTCGCCGGTTCGGTCGGGGCCGCCGAGCTGGCCGGGCTCGGCGTGCCCGTCGTGGCCGACATCGGCTCCGGCCTGCTCGCGCGGGAGCCGCTGCTGCCCGGCGAGCCCGACGCGGCGAGCGCCCTGGAGGCCGGGGCGGACCTGGTCACCGCCAGCGGCGACAAGCTGCTCGGCGGTCCGCAGGCCGGGCTGCTGCTGGGCCGCCGAGACCTGGTCGAGCGGTGCAGGAGACACCCCCTGGCCCGCGCGCTCCGGGTGGACAAGCTGGCGCTGGCCGCGCTGGAGGCCACCCTGCGCGGTCCCGCCACCCCCGTCCACCAGGCCCTGCACGCCGACGCCGCGCAGCTCGGCGAGCGCGCCGCCGCGCTCGCGGACCGGCTGGCCGGGGCCGGGGTCGACGCGAGGGCCGTACCGAGCGAGGCGGCGGTGGGCGGCGGCGGGGCGCCGGGCGTGACGCTGCCGAGCGCCGCGATCAGCCTGCCCGAGCGGTTCGCCGTGCCGCTGCGGACCGGGGAGCCCGCGGTCGTCGGCCGGGTGGAGGGCGGCCGTCTCCTGCTCGACCTGCGCGCCGTGCCCGCCGGCCGGGACGGCGACGTGCTGCGGGCCGTTCTCGAGGTGGGTGACCGGCGTGTGTGATCGCCGGGACGGCCGGTCGGCGCGGGCGGGCGGCTGATGCACGTCGTGGCCACGGCGGGCCATGTCGACCACGGCAAGTCCACCCTGGTGCGGGCGCTCACCGGGATGGAGCCCGACCGGCTGGCCGAGGAGCGGCGCCGGGGACTGACGATCGAGCTCGGCTACGCCTGGACGCGGCTGCCGTCGGGGGAGCGGCTGGCCTTCGTCGACGTACCCGGTCACGAGCGCTTTCTCGCCACCATGCTGGCCGGGGTCGGTCCCGCGCCCGCCGTCATGTTCGTGGTGGCGGCCGACGGGGGGTGGATGCCGCAGTCGGAGGAGCACCTGGTGGCGCTGGAGGCCCTCGGGGTGCGGCACGGCCTCCTCGTGGTGACCCGCGCCGATCTCGCCGACCCCGCCCCGGCCGCCGAGCGGGCCCGGGCACGCCTGGCGGCGGGCGGCCTGGGCGGGGCCGAGGCGCTGGCGGTGAGCGGGCGCACCGGGCAGGGCCTCGACGAGCTGCGGCGGGCGCTGGACCGGCTGGTGGCCGCGCTGCCCGTACCCGACCCCGGGGCGTCGGTGCGGCTGTGGATCGACCGGGCGTTCACCGTACGCGGCAGCGGGACGGTGGTGACCGGGACCCTGCCCGCGGGCACGGTCACCGCCGGGGACGAGCTGGACCTCGACGGCGTGCCCGCGCGGGTGCGGGCGCTGGAGTGCCTGAAGGAGCCGGTGACCTCGGTGACCGGCGTGGCCAGGGTCGCGCTCAACCTGCGCGGCCAGGGCGCCGCCGGGCGTGGCCTGGCCCTGGTCACCCCGGGCGGGTGGACGTACACCGACCTGGTCGACGTGCGCCTGAGCCCGGCCGGATCCGGCGGCGGGGGTCCGTGGGGGCCTGGCGGCGCCGGGGCGGACGGTTCCGGGGGCGGTGGCCCGTGGCGGCCGGGCGGGCGTGCCGGGCCGGGGGGATCGCGGGAGCTGGGCCTTCCACCGCCCGCCGGGGGCTGGGACGCCGCTGACCTGCCGGGACGGCTGACCGCGCACATCGGCTCCGCTGCGGTGGTGTGTGCCGTACGGCAGCTCGGCGGGCGGATCGCCCGGCTGCGCCTGGTCGGACGGCTCCCCCTGCACGCGGGCGACGTGCTGCTGCTGCGCGATCCCGGGCGCGGCCGGGGCGAGGTGCGGGTCCTCGCGCGGGCGAGCGTGCTCGACCCGCGCCCGCCGGGGCTGCGCCGCCGGGGCGCGGCACGGGAGCGGGCGGCCGAGCTGGCGGAGGCTGCGCCGGACGCGGCCTCCCTGCTGCGGACCCACCTCCTGCTGCGCACCGGCGACCTCGCGGCCATGGGGTGTGCCCCGGGAAGGCCGGTGTGCGGCGACTGGCACGCCGATCCGGCGCACTGGTCGAGGCTGGCGGAGCGTCTACCCGGGGTGGTGCGGCGCCACGCCTCGGCGCGTCCGCTGGAGCCCGGCATGCCGGTGGAGGCGGCCCGTCACGAGCTCGCCCTGCCCGAGCGGCGGCTGGTCGAGGCACTCGTACGCCCGCCGCTCGCCCTCGACGCGGGGCGGATCGTGAGCGGCCCCGCCGGCCCCGCGGCGCTGCCCGCGCCGGTCGTCCGGGCCGTCGAGCGGCTCGGCGCCGAGCTGTCCGCGCGCCCCTTCCTGGCGCCGGAGGCGGGCCGGCTGGCCGAGCTGGGGCTGGGGCCCCGCGAGCTGGCGGCGGCCGTACGGGCGGGGGCGCTGCTGCGGGTGGCCGACGGGATCGTGCTGCTGCCCGGTGCGGACGTCCTGGCGGGACGGCTGCTCGCCCGGTTGCCGCAGCCGTTCACGGTCAGCCAGGCCAGGCAGGCCCTCGGCACCAGCCGCAGGGTCGCGGTGCCGCTCCTGGAACACCTCGACCGCAGGGGGCTCACCGAGCGGGCCGACGGGGTCCACCGCTATTGCCCGGCCCGTGCCGGGCGGTGATCCCCCGGCGCCGTGCCGATCACCTGCCTCGCCGGGGGATCCCGGAGAGACATGGCTCCCCGATATCGCCGCTACCAGCAGGTATATGGTTAAAAAAGATGAGAAATCGTCTTTGATTCGGGCTCGGTGGTCACAGTCCCCCTCACGTCCCCTCGCGAACGATGACCGCCCGCTCCGCCGGCGTCGCGCGGAAGGGCACCACGAGGAGACAGGAGGACGTCATGCCGAGCAACAAGGTCGTCACGTACCAGGGGCCGGGCAGGGTGGAGGTCCAGGAGACCGACTATCCCGGGTTCGAGCTCAGGGAAGGGCCGGGGGTGCCCCCGGCCAACGTGGGCCGCAAGGTGGCGCACGGCGCGATCGTCAAGACCGTCGCGACGAACATCTGCGGCAGCGACCAGCACATGGTCCGTGGCCGCACCACCGCGCCCGTCGGGCTCGTCCTCGGCCACGAGATCACCGGCGAGGTCGTCGAGACCGGCCCGGACGTGGAGTTCACGAAGGTGGGCGACCTCGTCTCGGTGCCCTTCAACATCGCCTGCGGCCGCTGCCGCAACTGCAAGGAGGGCAAGACCGGCATCTGCGAGAACGTCAACCCCGAGCGGCCGGGCGGGGCGTACGGCTACGTCGACATGGGCGGCTGGGTCGGCGGGCAGGCGCAGTACGTCCTGGTGCCCTACGCCGACTGGAACCTGCTGAAGTTCCCCGATAAGGACCAGGCGATGGAGAAGATCCTCGACCTGGCCATGCTCACCGACATCTTCCCGACCGGCTTCCACGGCTGCGTCACCGCCGGGGTGAGGCCCGGATCGACCGTCTACATCGCCGGCGCGGGACCGGTCGGGCTCGCCGCGGGCGTCTCGGCGTTCCTCCTGGGGGCGGCCGTGGTCATCGTCGGCGACCTGAACAAGGAGCGCCTGGAGCAGGCCCGCAGCTTCGGCTGCGAGACCGTCGACGTGTCGCGGGGCGAGCCGAGGGACCAGATCGAGCAGATCCTCGGAGAGCCCGAGGTCGACTGCGGCGTCGACGCCGTGGGCTTCGAGGCCCGCGGACACGGTGGCGACTCCGGCAGGGAACAGCCCGCCACCGTGCTCAACTCGCTCATGGAGATCACCCGCGCGGGCGGCGCGCTCGGCATCCCCGGCCTGTACGTGACCGGCGACCCCGGCGCCCACGACGAGGCGGCGCAGCGGGGGGCGCTGTCCATCCGGCTCGGCCTCGGCTGGGCCAAGTCGCTGGCCTTCGGCACGGGCCAGTGCCCCGTGATGCGCTACAACCGCTATCTGATGCAGGCGATCCTGAACGACAGGGTGCAGATCGCCAAGGCGGTCAACGCCGTGACGATCCCGCTGGAGCAGGCGCCCCAGGGGTACGCGGACTTCGACCAGGGCGCCGCGTCCAAGTTCGTGCTCGACCCGAACGGCGTGCTCGGCACGGGAGGCTGACCCGGAGCCCGTGCCCGAGGGCCCGTGGACTGCCCCGGAGCCTGGGCCGGAGGACGCGTGGACCGGCCACCCGGAGTCGTACCGGAGGGCCCGTAGAGGGGGAGCCGTGCCGGATGGCGCTACCCGAGCATGCGCGGGTCGTGGGCGGCGCCCGCGGTGACGGGCGCCTCCTCGACGAACTCCACCTCGGGCGGCGGCCGCCGGAACATGCGGGTGACGTAGGCGAGATAGATCACGCCCAAGCCGAGCCAGATCAGGCCGAGGGTGACGGCGTGCGCGTCGAGGCGGCTGAGCAGCCACAGGTTGACCCCCGCCCCGATCGCCGGGACCAGGACGTAGGGCACCACCCCCGGCGTCCGGCCCGCGCGGCGTTCCCTGACGTAGTGGGCGACGACGCTGAAGTTGACGAAGGTGAAGGTGGTGAAGGCGCCGAAGTTGATGAACGACGTGGAGATGGCCATGTCCAGCCACAGCGCGATCAGGCCCGCGGCACCGGTGATCACCAGGCCGAACACGGGCGTGCGAGATCTGGGGTGGAGGTAGGCGAACACCCTGCGGGGCAGCACCCCGTCGCGCCCCATCGCGTACAGCAGCCGCGAGGTGCCGGCCTGCGCGGCGAGGCCGGAGGCGAACTGGGCGACGACCAGACCGGTCAGGAAGACCGCGCCGAACAGGCTGCTGCCGATCAGTCCGGCGATCTCGAAGGCCGCCGAGGAGGAGTCCTCGAAGAGGCCGCCGGGGTGCACGAGCTGTGCGAAGTACGCGACCACGATGAAGATCACGCCACCGGCGAGCGCGGTGAGCATGATCGCCCGGGGGATCGTCCGCTCCGGCTCGACGGTCTCCTCCGCGAGGGTGGTGACGGCGTCGAAGCCGAGGAAGGCGTAGGCGGCGATGGCGGCCCCCGCCGCGACGCCGGAGACCGTGGTGGCCCGGTTGTCGAACGGCGCCAGGTCGAACAGCGCGGCGGGCCCCGACGAGCCGGCCACGTAGCCGATCGACAGCAGCACGAAGAAGAACAGGACCGCGATCTGGACGGTCATCAGCAGGAGGTTCACCCGGGCAGCGATCTTGATGCCCATCGCGTTGAGTACGGTCGTCACGATGATGAACAGGACGATCCACACCCACGAGGCGACCTCGGGGAACTGTGCCGACAGGTAGGCGGCGCCGATCAGCCAGATGACCATGGGCAGGAAGAAGTAGTCGAGCAGCACCGCCCAGCCCACCAGGAAACCCGCCCGCGCGTCGATGGTCCGCCGCACGTAGGTGTAGGCGGACCCGGCGATCGGGTGGATCGCGGCCATCTTGCCGTAGCTGAAGGCCGTGAACAGCATGGCCGCCAGCGCGAGCGCGTACGCGGCGGCGGTCGCGCCGCCGGTGGTCTCGGACACGATGCCGAAGATGCCCAGGACGATCAGCGGCGTCATGTAGGCCAGGCCGAACAGCACGACCTCGCCGAGTGTCAGAGCACGCCACAGAACCGGTCCTTTGGATGGCATCGCGAGGTTCTTCCCGATGAGTCGGCCTCCCGCCGGAGTCCGGCGGGAGGGATCGATCCGTCCCCGGTAGACGGGGGCATCGGCCGGCCCGCCCCGGGACGTCGAACACCACGAAGCCGTTTCCGGCCCGCCGGGAAGCCGGCTGGGCGAGCGTTGTGGAGAGGAGGTGCGACACGGCGCACCTGCTTCCCGACTAGAAATAAAAATATCTCATTATGAGCATTTAAAGCAATTTCGATCACTATGATCTATTTTTGATGAGTACGGTGATGACATGTCGTCCGGCAGTCCTCACATCGTGCTCAAAGCCCCCGCCCTGGTCGGCATCCGGCGGCTCAACGCGCTCGACACGGTCCGGGCCCGCATCGCGATGGCCGTCGAACTGGGGCTGCTGAAACCCGGGGAGCGGCTGCCGCCCGCCGACGAGATCGCCCGCGCCCTCGGCGTCGGGGAGATCACGGTGCGGAGGGCGCTCGTCTCACTCTGCGACCAGGGCGTACTGGAGCGGCGGCGGGGGCGCGGCGGCGGAACCCTGGTGGCCGAGCGGCCGCCGCCCGGCGGGGTGCGCGAGATCGAGGCCTACCGGTCGGCCGCCGCCGACGTCCACCGGCTGATCGACCAGCGGCTGCTCCTGGAGTGCGGCATCGCGCACCTGGCCGCGACGCGCCCGGACCCGCGGCGGCTGGAGGAGCTGGAACGGCTGGTGGAGTGCATGGACCGCGCCTCCAGCTGGGCCGAGTTCCGCCCCTGCGACGAGCGCTTCCACATGGGGGTGGCCGCGGCCACCGGCCTGCCGTCCGCGGTGGAGCAGTACGGCTCGGTCGCCCGGGAGCTCCACCGCTACTATCTGCCCTTTCCCCTGGACCACCTGCGCGAGTCCAACCGCGGGCACGCCGAGCTCGTCGCCGCCCTGGCCGCGGGCGACCCGCTGAGGGCGGTGGAGATCACCCACCGCCACGTCGAGGTGCTGCACCGGACCATGTTCGTCGGGGTCGAGGACCGGCCGGCCGGACCGGACTGAGCGCTCCACGGTCCCGGGGAGAGCGCGGGAGGGGCCAGAGCCGCAGGGGAGCAGAGCGCGGGAGTGGCCAGAGCCGCAGGGGGCAGAGCAAGGGAGGGGGCGGGGAGTTCGGAGGGCTCACTCGGGAGGGCTCGGAGGGCGTCGACTCGGGAGGGCTCAGAGGGCGTCGACGAACAGCTCGGCCTCGTGCTCGCCCATGCCGGTCTCGCCGCGCACCAGGTAGACCGCCTGCTCGGCGCGGCCTGCGGCCTTGAGCTCGCGCACGCGAGTGGCCAGGTCGGGGCCGGTGACGGCTGCGGCACCGGCGCCCGGCGGGACCATGGGACGGGCGGGGCGGAAACCGCCCATGAGGGGATGGCTCCACATGTCGTGCCCCGCGGCCACGGCGTCGACGATCGCCTTGGACTCCTTCAGGCCGAGCCCGGTGTACTGGCGCAGCTCCTTGATCGCCTGGATCTTGCGCCCCTGGCGCGTCAGCCCGGTGACGGTCTCGTACAGCCTCTGGGGCGTCGGCGGCGTGAGCGGCGCGACGGGCGCCCGGCCTCCGGAGACCGCCCGGCCGCCGTTCCTGGCCGCCTTGACGGCGCCGACGACGATCGCCAGGACCACCGCGAGAAGGGCGGCGACGATCAGCAGCTCAACGGGCCCGAGGTTCGGCATGCCCGCATCGTACGCCGGACCCGCGCGGGCCGCGCGGGTCGGTGAACGGGTCGGTGAAGGAAGGGAGCGGGAGGCTTTCCGGCCGGGGCCCGCGACCGGGGGGTTCTCCGGCCACCGGTGGGCGGTGGGCACGACGGACGGCGACGGCTGTTAAATGGCAGCGTCCACACGGCAGCGTCCCGACCTGCCCGCAGCAAGCCCGTACCCCCATTCCCGCGACCAGGGTTCGTTCCCCACCCGCGCCCCGTGGGCGGCGCGTGCGCATCAGATCGAGAGGATCGTCATGGCCGCATTCCATCGAACGGGCCGGGTCACGGCCGCGCTGACCGCCTGTCTCGCCTCGGTGGCCCTGGCCGGGTGCGCGAGCGGCGACGCCACGGCACCCCGGGCCACGAGCCCCACTCCGGCCGGCGCCGGAGCGAAGACGGACGGCGGCACCGTGCTCGCGGGCCAGCCGGACGTCAACGGCGACGGCAGGGTCGTCATCGGGGTGCTGAGCCCCGGCGACATCAACGACAAGGGCTACTACCAGAGCTTCGTCGACACCGCGGAGCGATTCGCCACCTCGAAGGGCTGGACGATCATCAAGCGCGGCGGCGTCAACACCAGCGAGGCGCTCAACGCCGCGCGGGCGCTGTGCCGGCAGAAGGTCGACATGGTGGCCCTGGGCGCCGCGGACCTCAGGGACGCGATCCCCGCCTCCGAGGAGCCGGTGTGCGCCGGCACCGCCTGGTACGTCCCCTCGTCCGACAACATCCCGCAGACCCCGAGGATCATGCTCTCCACCGACGAGGCGGACCAGAGCCTGCTGGCCGCCGGGTACGCGGCGGGCCTGCTGATGGAGGAGAAGGGCGCGACCAAGGCCGGGTTCGTGACCGGCCCCGAGGTCGACTTCACCACCGCGGCGGCCAGGGCCTTTCGGGCGGGCATCCGGCTGGTGGTCCCCGAGGCCACGCTGGCGGTCACCTACAGCGGCGACCTCAACGACTCGGCCAAGGCCAAGGAGGCCACCCAGGCCCAGATCAGCCAGGGCGTCAAGGTCGTCTACCCCTACCTGGGCGGTGCCACCGACGCGTCGGCGGAGCTGGCCGACGCCAACGGCGTGCTCACCCTCACCCCGGGCACCGACCGGTGCGCCTCCACCGCGCCCACGTTCGACATCTCGGTGCTCTTCAGCCCCGGAGACTACTTCGGGGCCGCGCTGGAGGACTTCGCCGAGGCGAAACTGCGGATGGGCGTGGAGAAGGTCTGGAAGCTCGGCGTCGACCCGTTCCCCACCGTGAGGATCTGCGAGCCCACCCCCGAGCAGGAGGAGAGGCTGAAGACGTTCATCGCCGACGTCGGCAGCGGGAGGATCGACCCCAAGGCGGAAGTGAAGAGGCTCGGTTCCTGACGTGACGGAAGACGAACGGGCGAGGGGCCTCACCCCGCCACCGGTGCCCGCCCTCCGGCTGCGGGGAGTCAGCAAGAGCTACGGTCCGGTCGTCGCCTGCGACGCCGTGGACCTCACCGTGTACGAGGGCGAGATCCACGGCCTGCTCGGCGAGAACGGGGCGGGCAAGTCGACGCTCATGAAGATTTTGACGGGGCTCGTCCGAAAGGACTCCGGGACCGTCCTGCGCCATGACGAGCCCGTCGAGATCGGCGATCCGAGGGAGGCCGCTGCGCTCGGCATCGGCATGGTGCACCAGCACTTCAGCCTGATCGACCCGCTGACGGTCTGGGAGAACGTCATCCTGGGCGACACCGGGAAGATCGACAAGGCCGTGGCCCGCGACCGGGTGCGGGAGATCTCCCGGCGCTACGGCCTGCCGGTCGATCCGCTGGCCAGGGTGGCGCGGCTCTCCGCGGGCGAGCGGCAGCGGGTCGAGCTGATCAAGTGCCTGCACCGGGACCCGGCGGTGCTCATCCTCGACGAGCCGACGTCCGTGCTGACCCGGGCGGAGTCGGCCGAGCTGTTCGGCGTGCTGCGCCGCGTGGTCCGCTCGGAGAACCGCGCGGTCATCCTGATCAGCCACAGACTGGACGAGATCACCACGGCCACCGACCGGGTGACCGTGCTGCGCGGGGGGAAGGTCGTCTTCCGGAGCGCCACCGCGGAGACTGACCCGCGGGAGCTGGCCCGGCGGATGGTCGGCAGGGAGGTCTCCCCGGGCACCGAGGCCGCCGCCCTCGGCCTGCTGCCGGCCGGCCCCCTCGGGACGCGCGGGTCCGCGGACGGGAAGAGCACGGCGGGCGAGACGGCGAACGAGGGGCACGGAACCGGTGAGGCGGACGCGAGGAGGGCGGGTGCCCCGACGCCCCCGCCCGCGCTGCGGCTGCGCGGCCTGACCCTCACCCTCGACGGCGTGCCCGTCCTGTCCGATCTCAGCCTGGACGTCGCCCCCGGTGAGATCGTCGGCCTGTACGGGGTCGAGGGCAACGGCCAGTCGGCCCTGGGGGACCTGCTGTCCGGGCTCGTCGTACCGGACTCCGGGTCGGTCGAGATCTCCGGGCGGCCGGTCGATCCGCACCGCCCGGGCGCGCTGCACGCCGCAGGGCTCGGCGTCGTGCCCGAGGACCGGCACGGCTCCGGGCTGGTGCTGGACATGAGCGTCGCCGAGAACCTGGTCATGAAGTCGCTGGACGCCGTGAGCGGCCGGGTGTTCCTCGACCGGGGAAAGGCGCGCGCCGTGGCCCGCCGCCTGGTGGCCGAGTTCGGCATCGTCACCCCGTCGACGGACACCCCGGTACGCGACCTGTCGGGAGGCAACCGGCAGCGGGTCGTGCTCGCCCGCGAGCTCTCGGCCCGCCCGGCCGTCCTGGTCGCGGCACGGCCCTCGCACGGGCTGGACGTGGGCGCCACCGAGGACGTGTACCGGCGGCTGCGCGACGTCGCGGCGGGAGGGACGGCCGTGTTGCTGATCTCCACCGAGCTGGAGGAGGTCATGACGCTGGCCTCCAGGATCGCGGTGATCTCCTCGGGAAGGATCACCGGCGTCCTGCCGGCGGGGGAGGCCACGGCCGAGCGGCTCGGAATGCTGGTGGGCGGGGTGGCCGCGTGAACGGGACCCTTCGAGATCCCGGCGGGAACCCCGCCCCGGACCCGTCCGGCCGCCGCCTGCTCGCCCTTCTCGTCCCCCGTCCCGGCGCACCGGTCTGGAAGACCGGCCTGGCCACCGTCGCGGGCGTGGCCGTGGCGCTCGCCCTGTCGTCGCTGCTGATCGCCGTGACCGGCGGCTCCCCCCTCGCGTCGGTGCGGGCCCTCCTCCAGGGCAGCGTGGCCGATCCGGCGGCCTGGACCTCCACCCTGCTGTACGCGGCGCCGCTGCTGCTCGTGGCCGCGGGCGCGTGCGTCAGCGCCAGGTCCGGCGTGTTCAACATCGGCCAGGAGGGTCAGGTGCTCGTCGGCGCGCTCCTCGCCGCCTGGGTGGGCCTGCGCCTGGCGGTCACCGGCCCGGCGCTGCTGGTGGCCGTGCTGGCGGCCGCCGCGCTGGCCGGTGGCGCGTGGGCCGGCCTCAGCTCGCTGATGTACCGGTTGCGCGGCGTCGACGTCGTGGTCAGCACGCTGCTGATGACCTTCGTCGCCCAGCAGCTCGTCGCGTTCGCGGTGAACACGCCGTGGCTGCTGCGGGAGTCGCGGGTCGGCGACGCCGTCGTCGCGCCGCAGTCCAACCCGCTGCCGGACAGCGCCCTGCTCGGCTCGATCGGGGAGTACCCGGACCTGCAGGTCAACGGGGGCCTGATGATCGCGGTGGCCGCGGCCGTGATCGTCGCGACGGTGCTCGCCCGCACCCGGTGGGGGTTCCGGCTCACCATGCTCGGCCTCAACCCGCTCGCCGCCAGGCACGCCGGGGTACGCGCCGGCGCGCTGGGTGGCGCGGCGCTGGCCGTCTCCGGCGCCCTCGCCGGGCTGGCCGGGGCCGTGCTGCTGACCAGCCCGGTGGGCGTGCACCGGCTGCAGCCCGGCATGGCGATGAGCATCGGCTGGGACGGCCTGCTGATCGCCCTGATCGCCCGCAACCGGCCGTTGCCGGCCGTACCCGTCGCCCTGCTGTTCGGCGTGCTGCGCTCCGGCGGCGGCTTCCTCGCCGCGACCGGGGTACCCCCGTTCGTCGTGGACGTGGTCAAGGCCCTGCTGGTGCTGGCCTTCGTCGCCCCGCCCGCCGTCATCGCCGTGCTCCGGCACCGCGGGACCGGCGTCCGCGCCGCGCGCGCCGGGCACCGCTCCGCGCCCGTCGCGGAGGGGGCCGCCCGATGATCACCGCGGACGACGTCTCCACCATCCTGTCCAGCGGGGTACGGCTCACCGTGCCGCTGGCCTTCGCGGCGTGCGGGGAGTATCTCGCCGAGCGGGCCGGGACCATGAACATCTCCGTCGAGGCGATGATGCTGGGCGCCGCGTTCGGCTCGGTCGCCACGGCCGGTGCCACCGGCAGCGCCACCGCCGGGCTGGTCGCGGGCGTGCTGATCGGGCTCCTGGTCGGTTTCGTCCACGGCAACCTCTCCCATCGCCTGGAGATCAACACCTTCGTGACCGGCCTGGTGCTCAACGCCCTCGTCCTCGGGCTGACCGGCTACCTGATCACGATCGTTGACTTCGGCTCCCACCAGGTGTCGCAGGTCAGCGTCCCCTGGCTGCGTGACATCCCGTTGATCGGCGCCCCGCTGTTCGTCGAGCGCTGGCCGGTCTACCTGCTCCTCGTCGTCGTCCCGCTGACCTGGTGGCTGGTCGAGCGCAGCAGGTGGGGCCTGGAGCTGCGGGCGGTCGGCGAGCGGCCGAGGGCCGCCGACGCCGGCGGCATCCGGGTCAACGCGCGCCGCCGCCAGGCACTGCTGTGGTGCGGCGCGCTGGCCGGGCTGGGCGGCGCGTACCTCGCGGTCGGCGAAGTCGGCTCGTTCAACCAGAACATGACGGCCGGTCGTGGGTACATCGTCATCGCGGCGGTGATTTTCGGCGGCTGGCGGCTGGGACGCACCCTGCTCGGCTGCGCGCTCTTCGGCCTGGCCGACGCCATGCGCCTGGCGCTGCCCGCGCTGGGCCTGACGCTGAACTCACAACTGCTGATAGCGGCGCCGTACCTGGTCGCGCTGCTCGCGATGCTGCTCTTCACGAACCGGCGCCGCGAGCCGGGAGCGCTGGGGCGGCCCTTCGAACGGGGCTCCACCTGAGGGTCCCGGACACCGGCGGCCGGCCGGGCCGGCGCAGGCCACCCGGATCGGCCCGGAGGAAGTGGGGGATCTTCATGGGTGATCTGACCCGGGCACGGTGGACGCACGTCGCCCTGCCCACGGGCGACCTCGACGAGGCGATCGCGTTCTACACGTCGCTGACGCCGCTGGTGGTCGTCGAGCGCTTCCAGGACGCCGAGGGGGAGAGCGCCTGGCTCTCCAACGAGGGGCAGGCCGAGACCCCGATGGTCCTGGTGCTCGTCTCGTTCGACAAGGACAGGGGCGGGCGGCTGGGGCTGCTGACGCCGTTCGCGCACCTCGGCATCGAGGTGCCCGAGCGCGCCGACGTCGAGGAGATCGCCGAGCGGGCGCGCGAGCTGGGCCGCCTGCACTGGGAGCCCCGCGACATGCCCGGCCCGGTCGGCTACATCTGCGCCCTGAAGGACCCCGACGGCAACGTCGTCGAGATCTCCCACAACCAGCGGGTCTTCGCCACGGTACGCCGGCTGTGGGCGGGTCCCTCCTGAGAGGGGAGAGGGGGAGCCGGGCGGGCAGCAGGAGGCCGAGAGGCGTTGGGCGGGGGTCAGGTGCCGTTCCCGGCCGTGCCCGGGGGCGCCGGGTTCTCCGCCTCCCTGAGGCGGCGCTCCCGTTTTCCTCGCGCGATCTCGGTGCCCAGGGCGTCGAGGTGCTGGTTCCAGAAGTGCCGGTAGCGGTCGAGCCACCGGTCCACCTCCCGCAGCGGGGCCGGATCGACGGCGTACAGCCGCCGGGTCCCCTGGGCGCGTACCGTCGCGAACCCGTTGTCGCGCAGCACGCGCAGGTGCTGGGAGACGCCGGGCTGTGAGATCCCGAACTCCTCCTGCACCACGGCGCTGATCTCACCGGCCGCCAGCTCGCCGTCGGCGAGCAGCTCCAGGATCCGGCGCCGGACCGGATCGCCGAGAACGTCGAGCGCGTGCATGACCTCACTGTCTCAGGATCGGCTTATATAAGTAAAGTCTGAAGCCCGCGAGGCCCTACAGCCGACCTTGCCGCGCTCCTGACCTGGACGAATGTGCCGCGGAGTGATGCCATGGAAGGGGAGGACGGCCGGAGAACCGGCACCCTGCTGATCCAGCTGATCCAGGAGGCCACAGTGAAGGCGACCGTAGGCGACAGGTTGATCGTGGAGAGCGCCCACGACGGCGCTCCCCGCAAGATCGGATTCATCATCGAGCTACGCCACGAGGACGGAAGCCCGCCCTACGTGGTCCGCTGGGAGGGCGACGAGCACGAAAGCCTCGTCTTCCCCGGCCCCGACGCGCACGTGATGCCGGGCGTGCCGGGGTAGGCCCGGGGCCCGTGCCGCACGTCCCGCCTGCCTGCCGTGCCCGGGTGCCGGTGATTCCCGCCGCGTCGTGCGGGCTACGATCGCTGATGTGGAACAGCGCGAATTGGGAAGAACAGGCAGGCGGATCGGTGTCGTCGGGCTCGGCGCGTGGCAGCTGGGGGCCGACTGGGGTGAGGTCGGCGAGGACGAGGCCCTGGCCACCCTCGACGCCGCCGTGGACGCCGGGGTCACCTTCGTCGACACCGCCGACGTGTACGGCGACGGGCGCAGCGAGCAGATCGTCTCGCAGCTGATCAAGGCCAGGCCGGGGCTCACCGTGGCCACCAAGATGGGCCGCCGCGTCGCACAGGAGCCGTCGGCCTACACCCTGGACAACTTCCGGGCGTGGACCGACCGCTCCCGGGCCAATCTCGGCGTCGACACCCTCGACCTGGTGCAGCTGCACTGCCCGCCCACCCCGGTCTACGCGACCGACAGGGTCTTCGACGACCTCGACACCCTCGTCCAGGAGGGCCGCGTGGCCGCCTACGGGGTGAGCGTGGAGACCTGCGACGAGGCGCTGACCGCGATCGCCCGGCCGGGCGTGGCCACCGTGCAGATCATTCTCAACGCATTCCGGCTCAAGCCGCTGGAGAGGGTGCTCCCGGCGGCGGCCGAGGCCGGGGTCGGCATCATCGCCCGCGTCCCGCTGGCCAGCGGCCTGCTGTCCGGCAAGTACGACGAGTCCACCGTCTTCGGCGCCGACGACCACCGCACCTACAACCGGCACGGCGAGTCCTTCGACGTCGGCGAGACCTTCTCCGGGGTCGACTTCTCCACCGGCCTGGAGGCGGTCCGCCGCCTGGCTCCGCTGGTGCCGCCGCAGACCACCATGGCGCAGTTCGCGCTGCGCTGGATCATCGACCAGCCCGGCGTCTCCGTGGTCATCCCCGGTGCCCGCAACCCCGCGCAGGCCCGCGCCAACGCGGCCGCCGCCGCCGTGGACCCGCTGCCCGAGGCCACCCTCGCGAGCGTGCGGGAGATCTACGACGAGCTGATCCGTCCGCAGGTCCACCAGCGCTGGTGACCCGCCGGCCGCTCCGGCGGGCCCGGGCGGCCCGGCACAGGCCGGAGCCGCAGGGAACAGGCCGGAGCGGCTGAGGGAACGGGCCGGAGCGGCCGGGAGAACAGGCTAAAACGGCCGGGAGAACAGGCCGGAACGGCCGGGAGACGGCAGGCCGGGTCAGCTCAGGCGGGCCAGCAGCCGCAGGCTCCGCTCCTCCAGGTAGGCGAGGCCGAGCCGCCGGTGCGTCCCGGCCGCCTCGCGGGCGTGCTCCCGGGCCCGGCCGGCGCGGCCCAGCCGCGCCGCCAGCTCGGCGAGGACCAGGTGGGTGGAGCCCCACGCCGCGCTGCCCGTCCCGGAGACGATCAGCCGGTCGGCGTACGGGGCGAGCCGGTCGTACAGCTCCTCCGGGTCGGGGACACCGAGCCGGGCGGCGACCAGGCCCCAGACGGGGACGAGGAAGTCGGCGATCCAGTCGTCCGCGACCTCGGTGCCCCAGCGGGCGACCAGCTCGCGGGCGAGGTCCGGACGGCCGGAGTCGAGGGCGGCCAGCACCGCGATCGGGCGCAGCGGAGCCATCGACGGATCCTCCGCCGAGGCGAGCAGCCCGTCGAGGGTCTCCGCGACCCGGCCGCGCCCCCGGTCGCAGGTGAACGTCGTCAGCCGCAGCCGGAACTCCTGCCCCCAGAGGCTGGAGCCGTACCGCATCTCCCCGAAGCGGGTGACGAGCGACTCCGCGTCCGCCCAGCGGCCCTCCAGGGTGCACCTGGCGGTCTGGGCGATGCGGACCATGGCCTCCAGCTCGGGGCGGCGCACCTCCTCGATCAGCCGCTCGCAGCGGGCCAGGTCGAGATCCCAGCCGGTCAGGTCACCGGCGCGCAGCAGGCAGGCCATCCGGAAGACCCGGGCCACCAGCTCGGTGGCGCGCGGCAGGCGGGGCAGGGCCAGCATCTCCTCCGCGGCCCGCAGCCGCTCCGGGTTGCGGCCGGGCACCCAGCAGGCGAGCAGGTAGTTGTTCAGGGTGCGAGCCAGCAGCGCGGGATCGTCAAGGCCACGGGCGATCTCCACCGCCCGCGCCGCGTGCCGCTCGCCCTCGGCGCGGCGCGGCCCGTAGTGCAGCTCCACGGCCAGGGTGCCCAGCAGCGCGGCCCGGTCGCGGTCGTCGAGCGGCCCGGCCAGCAGGTCCTCCAGCACGGCGACCATCGCGGCGTCGACCACTCCGTACGGGCGCCACAGCCACAGGGCGAGCCCGCCGGAGACGGTGATCGCTGAGATCAGGGCGTCCCTGTCGCCCAGCCGCAGGGCCAGCTCGATCGCCTCGTCCAGGTCCCGGCGGGCCGCCGCGGCGTCCCCCACCGTGCGGCGGGCCTGCCCCAGCTCGGTCAGCAACGCACACCTGGCCCTGTCGCCACCGTCGCCACCGTCGCCGCCGGCCGGCAGCGAGCTCAGGGCCAGCTCCCACAGCTCGACGGCCTCGGTGTACGCGAGCTGGGCCGCGGCCCGCCCGGCCGCGCGGGAGGCGTGTTCCACCGCCTTGGCCGCGCCGCCGACCCTGGCGGCCGCGGCGAAGTGGTGGGCCAGCGTGGCGGGCTCGGTGCCCGGCCTGGTCTCCAGGCACTCGCCCGTACGCAGGTGCAACCGGGCCCGCGCCAGGCGGCCGAGCCCGGACAGCAGCGCGTCGCGCACCAGGGCGTGGGAGAAGCGGTAGTCGGGGCCGCCGGGCGGTTCGGCCAGCAGCCCGCTCGCCACCGCCGGTTCCAGCAGGGACATCACCCGCTCGGCGGGGACGCCGGTGACGGCTTCGAGCACGTCGACCTCCACCTCGCGCCCGGTGACCGCCGCCGCCCGCAGCAGCTGCCGCGTCTCCTCGGGAAGCCTGGCCGCCCGGCGTTCGATGACGTCGCGCGCCCCGGAGGGCAATCCGGCCGCCAGGCACCGCTCGCTCTCGCGCAGGCGCAGCAGCTCGCCCAGGTAGAAGGGGTTGCCGCCGCTCCGCTCCAGCAGCACGTCGACCAGCCCGGGATCCTCGGGGATCCGCCGCAGGCGCAGGTACGACGACACGTCTCCCGCGCCGAACGGGGCCGGTTCCAGGCGTACGGTCCCCGGCTCCCTCGACAGCGCGCCGAGGGTGTCGCGCAGCTGCGCGGGATGGTCGCCGGGCTCGGGACGCAGCGTCGCCACCACCAGCACCGGATGGCGGGCCAGCTCGCCCGCGACGAAGGCCAGCAGCCGCAGCGAGGAGGCGTCGGCCCAGTGCAGGTCTTCCAGGACCACCAGGAGCGGGCCGCCGATGGAGGTCAGGGTCGCCGACACCCGCTCGTACAGCTCGAACAGCGCGGCGTCGGGGTCGGGGGCCGATGACGCCGCCTCGCCGTGGAAGGGGTTCGCCCCGCCGCACTCGCGCAACACCTGGATCCAGGGGCGGAACGCGGGTGCCGCGCCGTCCACGCAGCGGCCCCAGGCGACCCGGAAACCCCGCCCGGCGGCCTCGTCGGCCGCGGCCCGCGCGAGCCGGGTCTTGCCGATCCCGGCCTCCCCGGTCACCAGCAGCACCCCGCCTTCCCCGCGCCGCGCCGAGGCCAGCCGCTCGGCCACCAGGCGTAGCTGCGCCTCCCGGGCGACCAGCGTCTCACCGGCCACGAGGTCCCCGGCCCCGGCCCCGTCTCCCGTCACGGCCGGGGCCGGGGCGAGCGGGACGGGCGCGGCGGGAACCGGGAACGGGCCCGTCTCGGGAAGCGGGCCGGAAACGACGCCGTGGGTCTCCAGCTCGGCGGCCTGCTCGAACACCGCCCGCTCCAGGCGCCGCAGCTGCGGCCCCGGCTCGATGCCGAGGTCGTCGGCGAGCAGGGCACGGACCCGGCGCAGGGCGGCGAGCGCGTCGGCCTGCCGGTCGGCCCGGTACAGAGCCAGCACCAGCAGCCCCCAGAGCCGCTCCCGGTAGGGGTGGGCCTCGGCCAGGGCTTCCAGGTCCGGCACGCAGGCGCCGCTCTCGCCCAGCGCCAGCCGCGCCTCGAACCCGTCCTCCACGGCGGTGGCCCGCAGCTCGCGCAGCCGCGCGACGGCGGGCCGGGCGAACCCCTGACCGGCGAACTCGCCCAGCGGCTCACCCCGCCACAGGCCCAGCGTCTCCTCCAGCACCCGCAGCGCCTCCCCGTGGTCGCCGCGCGCCAGCGCCCTGCGGCCCTCCTGCGCGCCCGCCGCGAAGCGCGCCAGGTCGACCTGGCCGGGAGCGACGGCCAGCAGGTAACCCGGCTCGCGGGTGAGCAGCACCCCCGGCGGCGTGCGCGGCGCGCGGCCGGGCTCCAGTACTTTGCGCAGGTGCGCGATGTAGGCCTGCAGTGTCCTCGTCGCTCCGGAGGGCGGCTCGCCCGCCCACAGCTCGTCGATCAGGCGGTCCAGCGAGACGACCCTGCCCGGCTCCAGCGCCAGCATCGCCACCAGGGCACGCTGCTTCCTGGTGCCGAGGTCGAGCGGGGCACCGGTCTCGCCGGCGACCTCCAGCGGGCCGAACAGCCGGAAGGTCAGGCTCGTCGGCATGCGTCCTCTTTCCTCATGGCAGCCGGAAGCCTACGTTCCCCCACCGTCATTTCCGCGGTGGTCTCCGAAGTGCGCAAGCGAAACGGGAGCCCGCACGTCAAGGACCGGACAGGCGGGGCCCACGGACCCAATTGACGAAGGAACGCGGTGGCCCGGCGAGTGATCACGCCCGGGCCCTCGCCGCGGTCACCGCAGGCTTGAGCCTGCCCTGAAGTTCCGCAGCGGTGGAGGGCCAGGTCAACCGGATCAAGACACTCAAACGACAGATGTTCGACCGAGCCGGGGGTCACGTCCAGCGAAGTGGTGTATGAGTTGACCTTCGCGTGATCCTGTTTCTGTAGGTTAAGCGGTAAGTGTCTGCGGGATGGGATTGCGTTGCGGTGTGTCGCCTGCGATGACGCGCATTCGGATTTTGGCCAGGACGTCCAGGCCCATGTAGCGGCGGGCCTCGGTCCACTCATCGCTCTGCTCGGCCAAAACCGCACCGACGAGACGGACGATCGAGCCGCGGTCGGGGAAGATCCCCACCACGTCGGTGCGGCGGCGGATCTCCTTGTTCAACCGCTCCTGAGGATTGTTCGACCAGATCTGCCGCCAGATCTCCCGGGGAAAGGCAGCGAAGGCAAGGAGCTCTTCGCGGGCTGCGTCCAGGTGCTCACACGCAGCCGGATACTTCGCCTCCAAGGCGTCGATCACCCAGGTGTGCTGGGTGTGCACCGCTTCGCTGGTGGGCTGGTCGAAGATGGTGCGCACCAGCGTGGCCACCCACGGCTGCGCGCTTTTGGGCACCGTCGTCAAAAGGTTGCGCAGATAGTGCGTGCGACAACGCTGCCAGGACGCTCCCGGCAACGTCGCGCCGATCGCCGCCACCAGCCCGGTGTGCGCATCAGAGATGACCAGCTGCACCCCGGACAGGCCGCGAGCGAGAAGGTCGCGCAGGAAGGCCAGCCAGCCTGCGCCGTCTTCGGCCGAGGTCACCTCCAACCCCAAGATCTCCCGGTTGCCGTTGGCATTGACCGCGGTGGCCACCAGGACATGCACGTTGATGATCCGCCCGCCCTCGCGGACCTTCTGCGTCAGCGCGTCCAGCCAGACGAACACATACGGGCCCGCGTCCAACGCCCGGCTGCGAAAAGCCTCGACCTGAGCGTCAAGAAC
The DNA here is from genome assembly GCF_040639575.1 of Streptosporangium sp. NPDC023825. Classification (NCBI taxonomy): domain Bacteria; kingdom Bacillati; phylum Actinomycetota; class Actinomycetes; order Streptosporangiales; family Streptosporangiaceae; genus Streptosporangium; species Streptosporangium sp. NPDC023825. The sequence goes on from NZ_JBFAAE010000038.1 coordinate 84,983, forward strand.
CTTGGCCATCTGTGAGACCTGGCTTTTGAGAGGGCGGTTCGCGAGTCGATGCCTGTGATGTCACAGTGTGATCGGGTGGACATTTAGCGTTACAGCTGGCTGGTGGGCCAGGATGTGCTGGGATGACCAGGTGAGCGAGCGCAAGCCGTACCCCAGCGACTTGTCCGACGAGCAGTGGGCGCTGATCGAACCGGTGATTACGGCATGGAAGGCCGCGCACCCGT